>NZ_JAJSYW010000082.1:0-28512 GCF_036815005.1 Streptomyces sp. IBSBF 2435
GCTCCTGGCAGGGCGGGCGGGACGGCTGCGCTGATCAGTTGGTCCCAGGTTTCGTAGTGGGCGGCCATGGTGATGAGGAGTTGAGCGGTGGCGCAGGCGTCGTAGGTGGCGCGGTGCCGACCGGTTGCGGGGGCGGCGGTCAGGTCGGGTGCGAGGTGGGTGGTGAGGGCGTCGAGGCTGTAGCCGGATAGACCGGGGTGGGTGGCCTTGGCAAGGCGGAGGGTGTCCAGGACACCGGCGGGCTGCCACTCGGGAAGATGGGCGGACAGTACGCGGTAGTCGGTGTGGGCGTTGTGCGCGCAGATCCATGCCGTGCTGAGCATGGCGTGGACTTCGCCGGAGACCGCCCGCCACTGCGGCGCGGCGGAGAGCCGGTCGTTGGTCAGGCCGTGGACGTGGGCGGCGCGCGGGGTCACCGGCCGGGGCGGCCGGATCAGCCACGCGCCGGCGGTGGAGGTGTCAGGCCGGCCGTCGCGGATGGGCAGGGCGGCGACCTCGATGAGGTCCGGTGGGCTGGCGCCGTTGCCCTCGACGTCCACGACGAACAGGTCGGGCCAGGTCCCGAAGTCCATGGCGTGCACGGCGTGATGGGTCCGTTCCTTGGCCGGTCCAGCCATCCGATGGGGGCACGCCCTCGTCGGCGGTGGCGGTGGGGGCTTCCTGTGGTCGTGGCGCTGGGAGCCGACGCGGTGCCGGAGCCCGTAGCGCGGCGGGTATTCCAGGCACTCGAAGATGATGGCAGCGATGCGCGCTGATGGCCGTTAGCCTCGGCCGATATGGGAGCCGACACCAGCAACACCCGAGCCGACCGCGGACCGATCCGAGACGCTTCCGTCGTGGTAGCTCGTGATGACAAGGGCCTTGTGGCTCTCCTCAGCGCCCACTTCTCGGACCATGGAGGCGACTACCTGGTCCTCCCCGGCGGCAGGAGGGAACCCGGCGAGAGCCCCGAGGAGTGCGCGCGAAGGGAACTGCGAGAAGAGGCCGGAATCAGGGCGGAAGTGTGGCGTCCGCTCGGCTCGTACGCCCTACCCTCGCCTCACCCGCCCGCATTCACCTCTACGAAGCCCGCGATCTGACCTGTGGGCAGCAAGAACTCAGTCCGACCGAGAAGGACTTCAAACTCGCCTGGTGGCCCATGGTCGAGGCTTTGCACGCCGCTACGCAGGGCAGGTTCCTGCTGCCTGCCGGCCCGCTGGCGCTCTTCCTGGCGGAGAGGGTCAGCGGGGCTGAGCAGGTTTTGCGCGGTCGCGCTGCGTCGTTAGAGGGCCAGGAGTCCGGCCGGTCCATCGCCACGCTGGACTGCCGAATGCAGAATGGCCTCCACTCCGGCCAGGAGCACCGGTACGCCCCTTAGGGCATCCACAGGCACAGCCAGAATGGAGCAGTGCAGCGATGAGCGATCCCCGGATCCTGACCGTTCGGCCCCAACCGGGCGAGTACGCGTGGACGTTCGGCGGTGCACCGCCCGTGGCGCGTATCGAGCCCGGCACGGTTCTCGACCTGTACACGGAGGACTGCTTCGCCGGGCGGGTGAGGTCCGAGACGGACCTGGTGTCCGAGGTGTGCGAGTTCCCGTTCCTCAACCCGCAGACCGGCCCCTTCCACGTCGAGGGGGCGGAGCCGGGCGACACGGTCGCCGTGCACTTCGTGTCGATCGAGCCCGCGCGGGACTGGGCGGCGTCCACCACGGTCCCGCTGTTCGGGGCGCTCACCTCGACCCACACCACGGCGAGCCTGCAGCCCCCGCTGCCGGAGACCGTGTGGATCTGGCAGCTGGACCGGGCGCGGCGCACGGCGCTGTTCCGGGCGCACGACAGTGACTTCGAGGCTGAGCTGCCCATGGATCCGATGCACGGCACGGTGGGGGTGGCCCCGGCCAACCTGGAGGTGCGCTCGGCGCTGGTGCCGGACGCGCACGGTGGCAACATGGACACGCCCGAGATGCGGGCGGGCGTCACCTGCTACCTCGGGGTGAACGTCGAGGGGGTGCTGCTCAGCCTCGGCGACGGGCATGCCCGGCAGGGTGAGGGGGAGACCTGCGGGGTGGCGGTCGAGTGCGCGATGAACACCGTGGTGATCGTCGAACTGCTCAGGGGCCTCGCCACCTCGTGGCCGCGCATCGAGTCGGACACGCACATCATTTCGACCGACTCGGCGCGCCCGCTGGAGGACGCGTTCCGGATCTCCCAGCTCGACATGGTGCGCTGGCTGGTGCGCGACTACGGGTTCAGCGAACTGGACGCGTACCAGTTCGCCACCCAGGCCGTCGAGTCACCACTGGCCAATGTCTGCGACACCAACTACACCTGCGTGGCGAAGATCCGCAAGGCGTGGCTGCCTGCGCGTGAGACCCATCGCGGACTGCACGCGCAGTTGCGGGAGAGCGCGGCAGCACTCCGGCCCTAAGGGCGCGAGCACGAGGATCCGCGCCGAGCACACCAATGGTGGGACGCGTGCAAGGGGGTCCGGTCCGACGGTGCCGCAGCCGACGCGAATCCGGCGCCATGAGGAAGCCTCAGGAACGGAACCGTTGACCCTGGCCCTGGGAGAAAGCCGGAATGTGCGACTGCCCTCGCTGGGATGCTGTCCGTTGACATCGAACCCAGTCGTTTGCCATCGAACCCAGCCCTGCCGAGTCCGGCATGCCCTCGCCCCCCAAGAGCTGGCGATCTGTAGACCGCTACGTCATTGCTATAGACAGCTCAGACCCCAGTCCGCAACGCTGTATAGCGATCGATAGAGACCACATAGAGTGCTGCGGAAGGTTCTTGTGCGGATCACCATTGAGGGCGCGAGCGAGGAGTTCGAGCGCAAACTGCTCGACCTGCTCACCGAGCATCGAGACGAACTGGCCGTCTCCGTTGACACCGCATGGGACGTCGACAGGGCGATGGTCTTCCTGAACACACTCAATGAGGACGCCCGTCTGTTCGTTCGCCTAGTCGTAGAGTCCGACGGCCATCTGGAGGCCGCCGTGCTGCGCGAGACATTCCCGCGCGGTCTGCGCGGCCCCGCCGTGGCACTGACCTACGCGCTCAAGCGCGGCTACAAGCAAGGCTGGTGGCCCGAAGGTACCGAGGGACCAGTCACCGTGGTCTACGGCGGCGGCCCGCAGGACGGATGGCGGCAGGCATCGGCCTACGAGATGTCCGGTGAGGAACTACCCGTCTTCCGCGCCGCCCTCGCCCACTACGACGCCACCACATCCCGCTCCCCTTGGGACGAGGAGGCGCCGTCCGCGTTCGCTGTGCATCCAAGCTGGGCGGCCGACGCTGACGTACCGAGGGTGCTGTACGACGATCCGCCGACCGCACCCAACTTCCCGGACGGAGTGCAAGATGAACGGGGGTTGCGCGGCTAACCACCGTCTGCCGCATGGTTGGCGCGGCCCGTCACAGTGGCGTGCCTTAACCGCCTCGCAGGAGTGATGCCGCCGTGTCCGCGCTCTTCGACAAGTTCCTGATTCCGACTGCAGTCGGTCTGGTCGTCACCGGTCTCGCCGCCGCAGCCGGCTGGCTCTACCGGTGCCGTCGGATCACCCCGACATCTCCCCGCGTGCTGCGCCGCTTCTGTCTGCTGGGCACCACCGGCGCCGACGGCACCCCTCTGTACTACGAGACCACCCGGGCACCCGGCAGTGTCGTCACCCGCCGGGTCGGCAGCCTGTCCCAACGATTCGAGCTGACCGATGCCCCGCTTGGCGACGGCACGTACGCCGCCGAACCTCTCGACCACCTGTAGGGTCTGGCGCAGGTCAAGACGTCACTCGGTCGTGCGGCAGACCCGTTGTTGCGGCGTTCCCAGTGCTCGTTGAGCGTGTCCCATACCTGCTCATCGTAGGCACTCATCGGGGTTGCGCCACCGCTCAGTGGGCCAGCGTAAGTGATCACTGGGGTTCTCCGTTCGACGGTGCAGGCTGGCCCGAAGATGCTCACGGGACAGCTCTCGGGCACTTATGGCTGGGTCGTGAGAGCTGGTACGGGCTCTGGAGGTACGGAGACGGCGAGGTAGCGGAAGTCTCCCCGGAGGCCGTCTTGCAGTGAGTACGGCTGCCAGTTGAGCGAGTAGGAGCCGCGCAGGTTGCGCGCGTTGCGCGGGTAGTCGCAACCGCCCCAGAGGAGTTGGCCCGAGAGCTTCTGTCCTTCGTGGATGCGGAAGTCGCGGTCCCGGGTGCTGCTCTGTTTCGGCGGTGTCCACAGGCCGGCTTCGTTGGTGATGAGGAGGGCCAGGCCGTTCTGGTCCGGGTTACCGAAGCGCTCCAGTCGGGCGATGTCAGAGACGAAGCCCAGTCGGGCCAGGTCGGCGGCGGCGTGCGACTTCAGCGCGTACTCCTCGGGGGGCAGTCCAGCCGTTCCGGTCCACTGCGTTGTGAAGTACTTGAACTCGATGGCCGTCCGGGCTGTGGGACCGATGCAGAGCAGGTCGAGGTATTCGGCGCCGGCAGCGTCTGGCGCGTTCTGGCGTACCTCCAATCTGGGCTCGATCTTGGGCGCCAGTTTCCAGAGCATGCGCGCGAAGCTGTGCTGGAGGTCCCCTTCGGAGTGGAAGGCCGGGCGGTCCTGCTGGAGCCGGGCCATAAGCTCGGGCAGCGATACTTCGCCGGCGATGAGAGGTCCGGACGTCGGCACCGCCTCCGGACCCTGTTCCGCTGAACTTTCCTGCATGTGGCGTCCCCCCCGGGTCGGCAATCCGTGGAGGCGACCGTAGCGCCGTCGTGAGGGCCGTCTCAGGCGCTCCGCCGAGCCGGGCCGCTCCCGCCCCGGGAGCCGGATGTGAAGGTTGGCTCCCAAACGGCTCCCAAAACGCCCCCGGGAACGGCTCAGGGCCCCGATCCTCGGAAGGATCGGGGCCCTGACCTGCTGCTTTGGAGTCGGGGTGGCGGGATTTGAACCCACGGCCTCTTCGTCCCGAATTCTCGGCGGGGCGATCGCTGAGGTCATCTACGCAGGTCAGACCTGATGCGCAGGTTGTTGGCGGTCGCTGTCGGCCGGACCGGTTGCTGTACTTCGCTGCTGTACAGACAAGGTGCTGTTCCTGATGAGCGGCCGGTCAGTCCCCGCGGCGAGTATTTCAGCTATTCGTCGCGGTGGGTGAGCACGATGCGTGCAGCCGCTGACTTGTCTGCTTCGGCCGCATGACTGAACAAGCTCATCAGTGCTGTTCCCGCCCCGGGGTGACCTATTTGCTGAACTAGCGCTCCGTAATAGCGAGCCACGGCTGCCATCAGAGGACCGTCACCGCTTTGAACCTCCGCTGCGCCGTTGCGCAGACCTGCTAGGAGGAAGGGCAGGGACGAGGCAGAGACCCAGGGCTGTGTGAGGGCTTGGAGGGAAAGCTTTTGCAGGTTGCTGGATCTGTGGGAGGGCAACGTTGCCCGCCAAAGGCCCGTGTAAGCAGCTGTCAGCCATGCCGAAGCATGGTCCGGCTCAGAACCGATGATCTGTGCAACTGCATCAAGGGTCAACCGCACCACGGCCCGCGCATCGGTCCAGGCTGCTGGCCGTGCGATCGCGGCGGCTACCCCGCGCGCGCGCCAGCCGTCGGCCTGCGCTGCGAAACCGTACACGTCGCTGGAGAAGGGGATGTCCATGTACAAATGCCGAAGGAGTTCCGCCTTCAGGGCCGTTGCCTCCTGCGGTGTCATGGTTTCCTCGCGCTGGGACGCGTCGATTAGAGCGAGCGTTCCGAACGCAGGAACTCCCGCCGACCGGGCGAGCGTGCGTAGAGCGCGGTCGTCACACCACAACACCAAGCCGAACTCCTTGGCGAGATCCAAGGCCGTCAGCCAAGCCTCCGTGCCGCGGTCGACAGACAGCTCCGGCAGGGCACGCAGTTCCGGTCGGGCCACTCGCGGCAATGGTCGCACGATGTCAGTGGCACGTTCGAGGATGCGACGAAAGGCACTCACCTGGTCATCGGGAGCCACGTGAACTGCGACCCGTGATTCTTCCTCGTTCCAGACCAGTGTGGTATTCGACCGGAGTGTGAGAGAATCGAGGGCATCGAAAGCATCTCCGACGATCTGGTCTGTCGTCACGATGCTCTGGCAGGAGCCGATAAGCCTTTCTGCGGCGTCCGGGTTCAACAGGGCGAGAGACACCGCCACACTCGTATCTACGACCACCCGTCGAGTTAGCGCGGCCTGGATCGCTCCTGCTTCCAGTGCGGTTGCAGTCGGGTCGGCGGCGAACAAGCCTGGCAACCCTGCAGTTAGCCGCACACACACCTCGGCGTATGACTTGCCGCTCATCGAGGCCAGCATCCCCACGGGAAGCTGTCCCCGATTGATCCGCTCTCGGAGCTCACGACGGTCCTGGTCCTCGTGATCCCGCCGCAGGCTCTCGCCGATTTCCTCGAGCATTGCTTGCGGATCGGTGGATTCTAGGGCGCGGAAGTAGACACTGTCAGGGAAACGCTCCCGGTAGTCTGAGCTTGCTTCATGCAGCAGCTCGGCCGACTCTGCAGTCATGGGCTGCTTCGTAGTACTGCGCCAGTGAAGGACTCCGAGGAAACGCCCCAGCAGTTCTTCATCCTGTGGCCAGTTTTGCATCAGCTCCAGCGCTCGCCCGACGAACTGCGGATCAGCAGAGTAACGTGCGCCCAACTGGACCCATAGAATGGCTTCACCCTGGCGCCGTGGTGCAGCTGCTTCCCCGAGTTCGGTGAGCGTCCGCCACGCTTCGTCGGGCTGGGCCCGTGTGATGTAGCACTTCACGAGGGCCCAGCGCGCGTCGAGATTATGCGGATCCAGTCCCAGGAGTACGATGGCCGCGTCTGTAGCCCGCTCCCAGTTCCCTGCGGAGGATTCCGTCTCAACGAGCAGTTCAAACATCGAGCCTTGCGCTGCCCAGTGCGGGCCAGCGATCCGTAGAGCGATCTCAGCGCACTCTTTGGACTTGCCGTAATCTCTGGCCTGTTGGTAGGCGCGAGCTGCCATTGCCATTAGCTGCGCATCGCGCCACTGTGTCGCGGCTTCGCGGAGGGTGGTCGCAGCCCGATCGAGATCGCCGAGTTTTTGATAGTGCTGCGCCAGTTTCAGGGCGGTGATCGGACTCTGGTTCGCGTTGGCACGCAGAATCGACAGGTCGCCGCCCGCCGTGCCGCTTACAGCACGGGCGAACATCTCCAGATCCGCTACCGCGTCAGGATAGTCGTCCTTCAAGTGAACGATCTCCGGCAGATTCCGCCCGGACTCCACCAGCCCCATTGCTGCCATGAGCTGTTCGGGCCCCGGCTGTGCCGCATCCCATGCGCGTTGCCAGGCATCGGCTACCAGCTCGTTCTCGTTGTCACTGTCGGCACGACGTTCCTCGAGTACAGCCAGCACCTGCGCTTTGGCGAACGGATTTACCACCACGTCCAGGAGTTCACGCGCCCGGTGTTCGCGGCCCGTCAGCGCCGCGATCAGGGCACTTTCCTCCTGCACCCGAGGATCTTCCGCTTCCTGAGCGTTGGCGTCACCTTCTGGAGCCGGCTGCGAGAGAGCCCATGCGGCTGAAAGGTCTTGGCTGAACAGCGCTGCCCGAATTCCCAGGACGACCGCCGCCGCGCTGTCACCGAACCATTCCCGGCGCGCGTTACGTACCCGTAGCGCGACAGCCAGTGCCTCCTGGGCATCGGCGAGCTTGCGGCGTGCAGCGCGGCGCGATGCGCGCTGCAGCAGAGCCTGCGTCAGCGCAAGTCCAAGCTGGGGAAAGCGTGCGACATCTGCCTCACGCAGAGCTGGCAGGGCCTGGTCGGTCAAGTTCTGCCCTACGAGTGCTTCCGTCCTCAGAAGAAGCTGCACAGCCTGCGCGCTGTCATCGGGAGCTGTCCACCGGGCGAGATGGATCAGAGCTGCGGGCCGGTCGCCGTCGAGGGCGGACTGCAAGGCGTCGACCAGCGGTGAGTGGAGGTCTTGATGCGCAGCCAGGTAGGAACTTGCGCTGCCTGCGGTCAGTGTGTCCGACTGCAACGCAGCCCGTACGACCAAGAGGTCACGAGGGTATCCGCCCTCGCGTACCGCCTTGTCATAGAAGGAGAACGAGGCGGTGTGAGCACCGTACGCCGACGCCAGTTGAGCCAGCCAAGGAAGCGCGTGGACGGGTGCGCTGGCGAGCCAAGGTGGCCGGTGATCGGCCCATTGCTCCATAATGTTCTTGCGCGAACTCCTGCCTATCGGAAGCTGATTCACGACGACCGAAACGTCAGGCCAGCTATCACACAACTGTCGCGCTTCCTCACGGAGCACAGGTGGCAAGGTCGACAGCGCCTGATCGAAGCCTGATCGGACCGCTCCCCGCGTTGCGCCCCCGTCGGTCACGTACTGCGCCGCAACGTAAGTGACGCTGTTGTGATCACCGATCGCAGAACCGATGATTGCTCCGCCAGCCACGACCGCACCCGGACCGGCGGACACCGTCCGCACGACTTCAACCGGAACTGATTCTCTCCCTGAAGAGCCGATCTTGCCCTTGCGTCGAATCCACTCGAGCAGCTTCACCGTTCGCTACCATCCCCGATGGCACTGTCCGTAATGTCACCGCCGGCCGCGATCCCGTCTCTACCGGCTCGCACATCATCCGCGTTCCGCCTCGCTGCAATACCATTCGGCGTGGTGCGGGGACCGGTCACCTTTGAGTTGCTCCCGATCGCGGAGCCACTAATATTGCCGCCGGCCACTACCGATCCCCGTCCGCCGCGCACCCGACGTCCACTTGTAGACCCGCCACCAGTACTGCGGAACAGGGCGATCACAGACACCAGCAAGCTGACCATCCCGACGACCGCACCCACCACCCCTACTGTCTGCTCTGTCGTGTTGGGGTCCGCGAAAGCAGCGAGCAGGGTCAGCCCGACGGTCGCTACGCCGGTCAATGCAGTTGCAACCGATATCCACACGCGTGCCGTCCCTGTCATAGCCACCAGCCCACCTATCTTTCGTCAACGCCTATTTTGCCCAAGAGGGGCTGGGCGCCCCATCAGTCCTCTGGTAGGACCATAGCGGCTAGGCGCTCGATCCAAGGCCCCAACCAAG
The DNA here is from genome assembly GCF_036815005.1 of Streptomyces sp. IBSBF 2435. Taxonomy (NCBI): domain Bacteria; kingdom Bacillati; phylum Actinomycetota; class Actinomycetes; order Kitasatosporales; family Streptomycetaceae; genus Streptomyces; species Streptomyces sp. IBSBF 2435. Next base: position 9,020 of record NZ_JAJSYW010000082.1, read on the forward strand.
CTCCATCTGAGGGAGCAGCAGAATGATGAGGCCGGCGTCACTAAGAAGCACCTGCACATTCCACTGCTGGGCTCCCTAAGTCGGCCACCGGGCAGTCTAGAAGCTTCTGTCATTCTGCGGAGTTCGGAGTGACCTGCGGCTGTGGCAGATGCCGCTCGAGCCGCCATTGATACTCGCCGCGCCGACAGTGCAACACCAGGCGAATGGAGAATGCCTCATACTGGCGCTGCCACAATTCCTGGGAACGGCTGCCCATCCAGGGGCCGGGCCGTGTGCGATCCAACACCAGTGGTCGCCCGGCGCCGACCTCCAGCGGGAACGGCCCCACCCCGCGCCCGTGCTCATCTGACGTATCGACCCGAGGCCGAAACCGGAAGGGCCCCCACACGAAGTTGTCCAGCTCCAGTTGCGTCGCGCCGCCGTGGCCAGGGCGCTCCTGGTGGAGCATGTCGTCATCGCGGATCGATATGCGCAGTTCGTCTAGGTGGCCAAGGTTGTCGGGGCCCTCCAGTAGGACATGAAAGCTCGCCGAGTCAGCCGTGACGTTTGAGAAGTTGAACTTGAACTGCGGCGTCAGTTCGCCAATGTGGCGGGCGCGCTCGATACGTGCGACCGTGTCGGCGGTAGCGTTTGCTTGCCGAGTTGCCTTGTACGCGGCGCCGGCCGCGATCGCGCTGGCCACAGCTGCGATGGCGTTCACGGGGTCTATCCAGGTTGACATGGCGCCGCACATTACAGCCGGGACTCGCCTGCCTGATACTGGTTTGTCATAGAAGCTCGGCAGGGTGTAGTTCAGGGGCCTCGATGGGCTACTCCTTCACCATGCGAGACGGCCCGGCCTGCTCCCCGGGGGCTGGCGTAGGGCGCAGTGAGCGTTTTCAGCGTTGCCTCTCCAGGGTGAGGACGGCTTTGGCGATTGACGTCATGCGGGTGGGGCCGATGCGGGATCTGCGGAAGATCTACCAGGACTTCAGCCGTGCGATGCCGTGTTCGACGGGTGCCCGTGCTGCGGCCAGGGCGCGGTTGAGGGTGTTCTCGGTGGGGGTGACTTCCTGCAGGGGTCTACGTCTAATGCCGGTGGTCAGCCAGGGGCCGGCGCCCTGGTAGGCCAGGAGGGCACCCCTTGGCGTTCGCGGATGCGGATGATGCGGTGGGTTCGGGCGGCGGTCAGGTCGTGGGCTCGACCCGGCAGCGCGGGTGAGATCCCCAGCAGCCGGCCGGCCGAATCGGTGACCACCTGCACGTTCACCGCGTGGCGTCGGTGCTTGGCCGAGTAGTCGGTCCGTCCGTCGCCGACCCGGTCGCATTCGGCGAGGGTGCCGTCGAGCAGGACGAACTCGGGGTCTGTCTCGCGCAGGACCTTCAGGAGGCCCGGTGCCCGTTCGGCGAACAGAGCGATGGCCGTGCTGGTGTAGGCGGTGGCCTCGCTGATCCCGAACCCTGCAGCGATCCCGCCAGGGTGATGTGCTCGCGCAGATAGATCAGCGCCGCCATCGCGCGCTGCGACGGGCGGAGGTTGTAGCGCCGGTCACCCTCGCGGGTGACGATCAGCATGGTCACCCACTCGACGAGCGCATGTGGCAGGTCGAGTGCGGCAGGGTAGACGGCCAACGAGGGCCTCGAGCAGCATGATTGAGACGTCAGACATCTCGATCAACAGCCGGGGGGCTTCGCCCGTTGCGGCTGACAGCCGTCACCCGATCGGTGGCCACCTCGAAGAAGCTCACTAATCCGCAGGGTCTGCCCCCCGGCCGCCACTGGGGGACAGACCCATGCCCGGACACGGAACGACCGGCAGGGCCAAGCCGAAGCCCAGCAGCCGCAAGCGGCCGTCGCGAAACCCTGCCGGTCCAACCACCCAGAGGGCGAAACCCGCTCCTAGCGCTCCGATCTGCGACGACAGGGCGCCTGTCCTGATCTTCGGCGCCGGACCTGGGAGCAGTCGGCCACGCGTACCGAAATGCGGCTGCGGAAGCTGTCGCGCCGCGCCGATAATGCCAACCTCACCGCATCACCGGAGAGTTAACGTGGCAACCACCCTCACACCCCTGACGATCCAGCGCCTCGCATACGTCCGATACCTCTACCAAGAGGGCATCGAGCACAGCCGTCGCCCAAGCCCCCTGTCGGCCAGTGCCCTGCTGTCGTTTCACGATGCTGTGGAAAATTTGCTGGGCGTCGCTGGGGAGCACCTTGACGTCGACGTGAAGCCAGGCACGACGTTCCTCGGCTACTGGGAGACCATGAAGCCGAAGTACGAACTGCCAGGTAAAGCAAACATGAAGCGCCTCAACGACAACCGCGTGGCGCTCAAGCACAGCGGCATCTTTCCGTCAGCGCAGGCGATCGAGCAGGCTCGCGTTACCGTCGTCGACTTCTTCCGCGTCGTCGTTCCCGCGATCTTCGACGTTGACTTCGACAGGATCGACATGGTCGACCTCGTCACCATCGACCCTGTCGCGCAGACGCTTCGCGACGCTCAGACACACGCGAACCTCGGGGACCTCCCTATGGCTCTGGCGGGCCTCAGCCTGGCATTCGGCCAGCTCCTTGACCACTGTGTCGGCCCGGCTCATGGACCAGGAAGCAGCTCACCGTTCCGGTTCGGAAAGGACCTACCGCACTTCCATCCCCTGCGATACTCGGGGTCGTCCCGGGAGACGTGGAAAGAGCCGATGGTCGTGCTCAAAGATCAGGTCGGGGCACTCAGGGCGGCCATTCCGCCACTACGCAAGGCACTTCAGGTCATGAGCCTTGGAATCGAATACGCAAGATACGCGCGCTTCGAGACGTTGACGCCACGTATCCACCGAGATTGGGGCGCGAGAGTCACCTTCTACGTAGATGGCAGGCATAAGAGCCTCGGTATTGACGACTACCAGTGGTGTCGCCACTTCGTGATCGAGTCTGCCCTGACTGCCGTCGCTGCAGAGGCCGCAATGCAGCTGAGGGAAGACCGGTCCTGGGAAGATAGCGGCCGCGACTACCTCGAGTGGAACGGTCCCGCAGCCGAACCCGAGTGAACTCCCGGCGGGACTATCGCGACGAGCACCGGGAGGGACTGCCGCGCGCAGCGCGGCGGCCAGGGACGCCACTCCCACGTAGCCGCAGTCGAGCATCCTGACTGTCCCCCTGCGCGAGGCAGGACCACTGCGGCAGGATGCCAGCGTGAGTGTTCTGGAGTTCATCGCCGCCCTGAAATGGCCTGTCACCCTGCTGATTCTCGCGTCCGTGGCGCTGATAGCGCTCCGCCGGAGCCCTGCCGCCCGAATCCGTTCTCATACGTCGGCCGTCGTGCGTTTACGCTCGACCACAACGACGGGGCAGTTCAGTGCCGCAGCGATCTTGATCAGGTTGGCTGGGGTGGCGTTGCGCCAGCCGGATTCGATCTCGCCCATCAGTTGCTCGCTGATGCCGATCATGTCGGCGAGTGCCCGCTTGGTCAGGCCGGCCTTCACGCGTGCCCAGGTGACCGCCTCGGGCTCCTGGTGGAGCCTGCTCGGCCGGGTTCGGCGGCGAGCGGCCATCTCAGCCCCCCTCGGGGTGGTCGGTGTGGGGGACGGAGTGGGACGGCGATGAGGGGCGTGCGGTGACCTCTACCTCTGGCAGGGCTGACGGCGGGCCGGATGGGGTTATCGTGTGCTCCGGGTGGTGGGAGGACCAGTCCTCGCGGGCCGCGATGAGTGTGGGCAGGACCTCGTCGTGGAGCACGTCGGCCTGGGCGCGCAGCTTCGAGGCGATGTCGGCGAGTTCCTGCGGGTCGAGGCCGAGGATCCAGTGGTCAGGGCTGACCTGGATGTTCACGACAGGTACACGCAGGCGGTCGTCGGGGTCGTAGGGGTTGCAGTCGATGCTTCCCGCGAAGACCGCGTCCTCCTCCGCGTCGTCCCCGCCGCCCGTCGCGGTCAGCAGCACCAGCGGCCCCTCGAAGAAGTTCCGGTGGTTGATACCGCCGAGCCGAAGCGGCAACTGGTCGAGCGGCACGCCGGCCTCGCTCGGGTCGTCCTCCGCCCACTCGGGCAGATAGCCGGACGTGACTGATCCGACTTCGGTGGTGATCGTCCACTTTCCCGGCGTGCTCCAGGGTTGCGGCTGCTCCGTCGCTCGCGCAGTCTGCGGGACCTGGTTGGCGTCCTGCTCGTCGATCGCGGTCTCCTTCTTCGTACGCAAGTCGTGCGTGGTGACGTGGGTGCGGCTCTGGCAGTGCGCAGTCCCGCTGGACATGCCCGCAGCGGGAGGCATTCGACGTGCCCCGAACCGCGGGTTCCGGGGGAGACTGGTCAGTGTGCGGACGGCCGCTTCCCGGCGGTACGTCCGGAAGCGGGCTGCGAGCGGGAAGGCGGTTCTGCTCACGTGCTCACCACTCCCGCGTGTGGTCGCGGTTGGTGTGGCGTACGGCACGTAGCCTTCGCGTCGCTGCCGGGCGGGTCCACAGGCTGTGGACAGGTCGTGGCTACGGGAGCGGGCAGTTCCAGGGCGGCCCATACCTGTTTGCCCGGCCCTTCCGGGGTCCGCTCGTATCCCCAGCGGCCGGCGGTGAGGGTGGATACGAGCCAGAGCCCGCGCCCGGTCTCGGCGTAGGCGGGGGCCTCGCGCAGCATGGGCGGTGCCGGGTTCTGGTCCAGCACCGCGATGTACAGCCGGGAGTCGGTGGTCCAAAGTGCCAACGAGTACCGCTGGCGGTTGGGTTGCCCGCCACCTTGAACGGCAGGCGGGCTCGGCGGGACGGTGTGGCGGACGGCGTTGGTGGCGAGCTCGGACACGATGAGGAGGGCGTCGTCCAGGACTTCCGTGGGCACTGCCCAGCGTTCCAGGACGTCCTGCGTGTGGCGGCGGGCGTTGCGGATCGAGGAGGGCTCGCAGGCCAGGTCCAGTCTGCTGGGGGCGTCATCAGGGTCAGGAGCCATCGGTCACACCTCCTGTCCAGGTGTAGAGAGGGGCGGCTGCCGGGAACGAGCCGGTCGATTGGGAACACTGAGCGACCGGACGATCACGGCAGCGGTACGGTAAGTGCAGCGGCGGAACGCGCAATCCCGTCCCGCCGCAGCGAGGCCTCCAGGCAAGCGGAGCCGCTGCTCCTGGAACAGAGCAGATGTGACGCAGCCCTGATGCACGTGCGATGCATCACCTCCCTTGACCTGGGACGAAGCGGTGCGGCAAGAAGGGGGAGGGCATGGATGCACGACGAGAGCTGGCCAGGCGCCGCAAGACCCTCGGCTACAGTCAGGAACGCCTCGCGGAAGTCCTCGGCGTGGATCGTGTGACGATTGGACGCTGGGAACGCGGCGAGACGGAACCCCAGCCCTACCTGCGTCCTCGGCTGGCCAAGGCCCTGAAGTCCAGCGCCGCCGAGATCGAGGCACTGCTGTCGCCGGAAGACGACAGGCCGGCACCAGTCCCGGCGAGGGCTGTCTCCGCAGAAGCTCTCGGGGCACATGCGGAAGCGGGGTATCTGGACGACATGATTCGGCGTGAGTTTCTACGGCTGGTGAGCCTCACCGGGGCGCTCGTCGCGCTGTCACCGGGCGACGCGGACCGCGCTTCCATCGAAGACGCGGCCGAGGTCCAGGTCATGACCTCCCATCTTTGGCAGGTCTATAGCCTCGCCCGCGCGAAGCAGACCGTGTACCCGCTGGTGCGCGACCAGATCTCGGACTTGACCCGCCTCTTGGGGCACGCCCACCGGGAAGGCCGCCACCGGGAGTTGTGCGGTCAGGCCGGCAACCTCTTCCAGCTCGCCGGGGAGATCTTCTTCGACGGCAACCGGTACACGGAGGCGGCGGAGTGCTACGCGCTCGCGGCAAGCGCGAGCAAGGAGGCGGGGAACGCCGATCTCTGGGCGGCCTCCCTCACCAGGCACTCCTTCATCGGCGTCTACGAGCGCCGTTTCCGCGAGACCGCTCCGATGCTCGACGCCGCCGGCCTCCTGGCGAGGAAGGGCGACAGCCACCTCTCCACGCGCTACTGGGTGGCCGCGGTCCAGGCCCAGGTCTACGCCGGACTGGGGGACTTGGATGCCTGCAACCGCGCCCTGGACCAGGCGCAGGAGGTGCACCGCCTCAACGACCCCTCGCCGGGCGGCTGGCTCCGCTTCGACGGCTCACGCCTGGATGAGGAACGGGGCAGCTGCTACGTGACGTTGGGGCGCCTGGACCTTGCCGAAGCGGCACTGATAAACGCCCTCGGGCGCCAGCTCTCGATGCGCCGACAGGGAAGCGTCCTGACCGACTTGGCCGTCATTGGTGCACGGCGCCGCGACATCGACCGACTGCTGTCGTACGGAACAGCTGCCGTGGAACTGGCCGAGCGCACATCCTCGGGATACATCGGGAGGAAGCTTGAGGGGCTTCGCGGGCACCTTGCGCCCTTCCTGCCCGACAAACGAGTCACAGACTTCAACGACCGTATCTCGTCGCTGATCGCCGCATGAGCGCGTCGAAGGGAAACAGCATGACCGACCAGGGCCGCATCTTCCGGGACGCCTGGATCCAGGGTGTCCACAGCCACTTCCCGGGTGAGCCGAAGCCCGGGTACGTGGCCCCCTGGGAGGAGACCCCGGACTGGGAACGCGACGCCGCCACGGTGGTCTTCCGCCAAGTGGCGGAGTTCCTGACGGTCAGCGGTGGCCGGGCGTCCCGGCTCACCCGGGAGCAGAAGGGGCGGTTCGTGTCGCTGTGCTGGATTGCCCAGATCTATAAGCACTTCCCCGACCCGAAGCCTGCCTATGTCGCCGACTGGGCGGACCAGCCCGAGTGGCAGAGGGAGACCAACTCCGACATCTTCGAGGCCATCGAACAGCAGAGCTGACCTTCAGCGGGCGGCTGCCTCATTGCCTCCGTTGCTGGTGCTGATGCGGCTCGACTGTCGGGTTGACCGGCACCGTTGGTGCCGTCGTTGCGAGCGGGTCCGTCGGCCGGGCGATACCGGTGGCGGTGCGTGCGTGGGGGCGCGCGGTGGCGGCTCGGATGCGGGCGGCGTGGCGTTCGGTGGTGTGGTGGTGGATGCGCCAGTTGAGGACTTCGGCGGGGTGGTCGGCGGTGTCGAGTTCGCGCTCTCGGGTGATCTGGGCGAGGACGCGGCGAGGGCTTTGGCCGGCGCTTTCGGCTTTGGCGAGAGTGGTGGCCAGGGCGGCCCAGGCGGGGTCGGTCAGGATGCGGGCGGCGTGGTCGGGGACGGCAGCGCGTAGGTCGGTGGCGTAGCGCTGAGTGGCCTGAGCGCTGGGGGTGCGTGACGTGAGGTCGCTCAGGACAGGTTCAGCGGCCTGTCGGTAGGCGGTCTGCAGGTGGATGAGGGTCTGGTGGGCTGCGGCGGCCTGCTGCTGGAGTCCTCGGGTTTCTTGCCATCGGGCCAAGGCGATGAGCGTGAGCACGGCGGTGGACAGCAGTCCTGCGACCGCTTTGCCGTCCTGGTCCGAGCCCAGGGTGTGAAGCAGTTCCTTGGCAGCGGTGCGCAGTGCGGCGGCACTCTCGTGCTGTGCGCGGGTGGCGGAACGGTTGGCCCGGTTGAACGCGGTAGCGGCTGCGCGTAGTTCGGCCCGTGCTCGGGCGGGTGCGGTGGCGGCGGCGTTGTGGAGGAGTTCGCTGAATGCTGCCGCCTGGGCTTGGACCAGATGGTCCTGCTCCCGGCCGCCGTTGGCGTCCTGGCCGAGGAGGCTGCTGCGGAAGTCCCGCAGGATAGTGTCGGCCTGATGCCAGGGATCTGGCGCAGCAGCGCCGGCGATGGGCTGGTCGGTGGAGTTGTGGGTGGTGAGGCGTTCGCGCAAGCGGTTGATGGACAGGTCCGGGGCCAAGGCGGAGCCGCCGAAGTAAACGGGCTCACCTTGAGCGTTGGTGTCGTCGGGTGTGGCGAGGCTGTAGCCGGTGACGTCGCCTGTCTGCGGACCCAGCCGGTACTTGATGCTGATGCCGAGCGCGCTGAGCGTGGAGAAAAACTCGGTCTCGTCGCGCGCGGCGGCGGCTGCCGCGTACGCCTGGTCGCGCAGCCACTGCCGAGCTGTCTCGGCGTTGCCCGCGCGCTGGGCTTTGGCCTGCTCAGCGCTGGTGGGCGTCGGTGCTGCGGTGAAGTCGCCAGACTTCAGGCGCCGCAGGCCGAGTTCGGCCTCGATCTTTCGGCACTCGGCCTGGGCGCGTTGGCCGTCGCGGTTGATACGCGGTCGACGGCCGTCTTCGCGGACGCTGGTGGCCATGATGTGGATGTGGTCCTCGGCGTGGCGCACCGCGATCCACCGGCACCCGGCGTCGTCACCGTCGGGCGCGATGCCGGTAGCGTGCACGACCCTGCGGGCGACCTGCGCCCATTCCTCGTCCGTCAGATAGCGATCGCCGGGCGCGGTGCGCACCGGGCAGTGCCAGACGTGCTGCGGCACCTTCTTCCCGGTGCGCTGTTCCCGAACCCGGACGGGCTGGTCGAGGTAGTCGGCCAGCTCGGTGAGCAGGGCGTGGTGCTGGTCGAGGGGTGCGCGGCCAGGGTCGGGGAGGCCGGGCATGGCGAAGGCGGCGACGATGTGGGGGTCGGTGTGCTCGTCGCGTCGTCCGGGCCCGTAGAGGTAGGACAGCAGGCCGCGAGTGCGGGAGCCGGTGGAGACGTCAGGCACCATGCCGGCACCCCCGGCACCCGGTTATGACGTGTTCGAGGGCGAGGCGGTTGGCGCGAGCCAAGGCGTGGACTTCGGCCAGAACGTCGTCGGTAGGGTCGGGCCAGGCGCCGGCGTTGACCGCGCGGGCGATCTGGTTGAGGTTCACCCCGACGCGGTGGATCTCGCGGAGCAGCTGCCCGGACAGCAGAGTCAGGTCCTGAAGGGCCTGGGGCGAGGGCAGCGCGGGAATGTCGTCGGGCCGCTGGCCGGGCAGGTAGGCGTGAGCGAAGGTCAGGGCGGAGTCCATCAGGAACGCCGACCGCGACCGCCTCGCCGCCCTGGCAGCGCGGTCGATGAACTCCCGCTCGGACCGCTCCGCGGAGGCGGTCAACTGGATGTCGCGCTTGGTACCGCTTCGCGGCCGGTACAGGATCTCGCTCAACGGCCGACGGCTGGCAACGAGTTTGTCCGTGTCCACCGGCAGCCGAGGGACATCGAGCGCTGCGATGCGGCGGTGGACGAAGGCATCGGACGACACGGTCGGCGCGAAACGCGAGGGCTGCCCGGCGTCGTGGTCCTGCCCGGGGAAGAGGCCGCGCTCGGCCTCCCCTTCCCCGACAGTGCCCCGCTGGGCACCGTCCGGGTCCGCGCCCGCCGGGGCGGGGTCAAGCGCAAAGTCCGCGTCGCCTCCGGCGATGTGGACTTTGCTCCAGCTTGCTCCGTCCGGGTCCGTCTCGCCGAACGCCCGCCGCAAGCGGCCCTTCAGACTACGAGACTGCCCCAGCCCTCCGGGGTCTTCGTCAGGGAGTTCGGTGAGGGACCGGCTGCGGGGCATAGCTTTTCTGCTCCTTCGGCTGATGGCGGTGCTGGAGGACAGGGGACGAGGCGACATCGGCGAACCTGGTGAGGAGCCGAGTAGGCACGTTGGCGGAAGTCGGCGGCCCCTTTCGCCGGACTTCCGCCAAGGGCGGTCCCGGCGCAGAAGGCCGCTGTTCCCTTCCGACGCTCCCTCCGCGTGCTGGAGGGTCCGTTCATTCCACGGTGGGGTGGGTCCGGCCCCGTTGTGAGTGGCTTTCGGCTTGCTCAGTGCGCAGCCGGTTCATGAGCTGGGTGAAACGCGCGCTGCCCACCGGAAGGCCGGCTGCGCGGACCGCGTCCTTAACCACGGCGACGGTGAGACCTTCCCTCTCGACCGCGGGACGCGCGGCGGCCAGGAGCTGTTCCATGGTCGCTCCCGGAGGGCGGCCGGTCCGCCCGCGCCGAGCGGTCGGTTCGCGGTCCGTCCTGGTCCTTGCCGTGGCATTGGGCTGGCTGACGCGATCGGCGTTCTTCGGAGTGCTCTGCCTCGGACCACCGACCGGGCCACCCGGCTGCCCGACTTCGACCTCGGGGCGATTCGGTGTGACGGAGTCCCCGTCAGCCGCGTGCCGAGCGATGAGAATGCCGAGATGGACCGCTCCCGCCAAGGCCAGCGGGGCGATCATCGACAGCGCGCCGACAGCCGTGTCGCCGAGACGGAGTCCCGATCCGGCGGGGGTCTGCTCGTTGAGTCGGACGGCGTGCAGCGTGTTGGCCCAGACGCTGGCGGTCGTGGAGGCCAGGAAGAGGGCCCATGCGTAGGCGCGGGCACTGAAGGGAGCGGTCCGCAGCACGAGCAGCGCCCGTATCCCGTAGGCGATGAACCCGTCGATGATCAGCGGGAAGACGTATGTCAGGACGTGCCGGACGTGGATCGCCTCGGCGGTCTGTCGCAGAGCGTCGTACGACAGCGTGAAGCCGGCCAGCGCGAGGACGGCGATGGCGGCGCGGTCCCAGTACGTCATGGTCTTGGCGGGCTGGACGGTTCGGGCGGGCGTCACAGGTGCTGGTCCTCCTGAATGGTCGCGTGCCGGGGCATGAGGCCGAGCGCGGGGGAGTTCACGGCGGGCCTGGCCGAGGGGCGGTGCGCTCGTCGGGGGCATACACGCGGGGGCGTTCACGCGAGCCCCCTTCTAAAGGGGGGCTCGCGCGTGAACGCTCCGCCGTGTGAACGCCGTGAACGGTCGCGTGATCGCTCTACCTGCGGTTTGTCGGCACCGCGTGAGATGTGGGAACGGGACGGGGGAGGCCACCACCGACGGGTGCGCGTGAACGCTCCCGTGATCGTTGGACTCGGTCAGCCGACGCTGTCGCGTCGGTCTCCGACGGGGCTGCGCGGCCTGCGGCCACTGCGAGCGCAACCACGGGCTGACCTGCGAAGTCGGCGGTCGACTGAGGGCCGCTGGGTGCGATGTGGCGGCTGGATGCCCGGTAGCGGGCCTTCTGACCGCCTCCGGTGCCTCCGGCGGCGCCGCCGTCCCGGACGGCGAGCCCGGCCCTGACCAGGCCGTCGAGGTGGCGACGGGCCTTCTCGATGGCACCCGGTCCTGGTTTGGCCTCTCCGGTGAGGACGGCGGCCAGCTCTTTGACGGTGAGGCCCTCGGCGGCGGCTTGGAGCAGGACGACGGGGTCGAGGGTGTCCTCGACGTGGGTGGTGCCGCGGGTGTGGTCATGGACGACGTTGAGCGGGCCGATCTCGCCGGTCACGGTCTTGAGGTGGTGGATGGTGACGGCGGGGTCGCCCGCCTCGCCGGAGATGAACAGGACGCTGCCCGCCCCGGAGGTGAGCCAGGTGGAGCCGTACACCCGGTCCAGCGTGGGGCGTTGACCGCGCGGTGCGTCGGCGGTGGCCTTGCGCTGGTGGTGGAGTTCCATGATCTGGAAGCCCTCGCGGAGGGCGTGGTTGCGGGCGTTGTTGTAGGCGATGGCGAGGGTGTCGTCGACGAGGGTGCTGACTGCGTCTTTCAGGCTGTCGATGACGATGCTGTCCGCGCGATGGGCCGCCGCCAGTTCGGCGAGGAGGTTCGGCTCCTTGTCGAGGCCGGCCGGGAGCGGGCCTTGCCATACGACGAGGCGCTCGCGGAGGCGGGCTTCGTCGTACGCGGTGATGCTCCGGGCCATGGCACGGGCGATCTGCTGCGGTCGGTCCATGGCCAGGTACAGCACGCGTTCGCCTTCGGCGACCGGCATGCCGAGGGTTCCACCCTGGACGCCGATCCGGGCGAGGACGACCTGGTGGGCGAGGGTCGTCTTTCCGACGCCGGGTGCGCCGACGATCATCAGGCTTTCCCCGGCTGCCCAGGCGGTCTGCTCCCGGGTGCCCCACAGGGGTTCCTTGTCGGCGCCGGTCTTGGTGACGAAGTCCCAGCCGTTGACGGCGTAGCGCGACAGGCGGCTGCTACCCGAGGCGATGGCGCGTTCGCGTTCGTCGCGGAGGTCGGCCTCGACGGCGCTGCGGATCTCGTCGGGGTCCGCACCCGGGGTCAAGGCGCGCTGGACGGTACGGATCCCTGTGGTCTGCAGGGCGCGGAGGGCAGCCTGCCGGCAGACGATCGCGGCGTAGCGGTCGGCGTGGGCGGTCGAGGCGCTGGCGACGAGAGCGTGCAGGTAGGAGGCACCACCGACCCGGGTGAGGTCGTCGTTGCTCCGGAGACGGTCGGCAACGATGACGGGGTCGGTCGGCGCGTTTTCCGCGTGCAGGGCCAGGATCGCGCGCCAGATCGTCTCGTGGGCAGGGCGGTAGAAATCTCCGGCCGCCAGCACGTTCCGGACGTCTTCGACCGCCGTGCCGCCTCGCATGCAGGCGCCCAGGACCGCCCGCTCGGCGTCGAGGTCGTACGGCGGTTCTCCGAGCCCGTCGTTGAACGATGTCGGGACGTTCGCCGGAGCGGCGCCGTGCGGCTGGTCTGTCGACGGCCCGCGAGGCGGGACCGTAGGCTGGGACATGGAATCCCTTCCCGGAGCGCATCCGGCCCTGGCAGGCCCGCGCTCCGGTTGATCGTCTTGATGGGTGGTCATCAGGGAGCCCTACGGCCCTCGGTGCGCTAACACCGGGGGCCGACTCCGTTCCGCGGCTGCTGTTCCGGTAGCCCTCCCGAAGATCGCCGACGTAGGTACTCGCTAGAGCATCCACATGCGGAACGACACAGTCAAGAGTGATTCGTGTGTCGATTCAGAACATCGAATGTGCTGTCGCGTGTCAATATCTCGCGATCCATGTCTTGCCATGAGCGGTGACGGCAAGGTATGCCTGTACCTATGACGCAGATCGACTGGCAGGCGCGGCTGACCGGCCGCGTAGCCGACACGGTCCGACGCCTCCGGGAAGAACGCGGGATGACCGCCCAGGAGGTCGCTGACGCCTGTGCGGCCCTCGGGCACCGCATGCCGCGCAGCGTGATCGCCAACCTGGAGAACGGTCGTCGGTCCGGCATCGACCTGACCGAGCTCCTGGTACTCGCCAAGGTGCTGGACGTGCCGCCGGTCGCCCTGCTGGTCCCCGCTGGACAGGTCAGCTCCGTCGAACTGCTGCCCGGCCGGGACATGCCGACGGACGAGGCGCTGGAATGGGTCAGCGGTGAACTGCCACTGGGCACCGAGCCAGAAGAAGACACTCTTGAAGAGCGCTACGACCAGCTCCGCCGCCACGCCCAAGGCGTGCGGAACGTCCTGCTCGCCACGAAGACGGCGGACGAGTACCGGCGCGCCCTGACCCTCATCCGCGACCCCAAGCAGCGGGCTGCCCAGGAGGACTGGGTCGGGAAGATGGACATGTATACCAGCCAGACCGTCCACGACCTCCAGGACTACCGCGCCGCGATGCGAGCGAGAGGCATCACGCCGCCGGACCTGCCGGAAGAGCTGGACCACCTCGATCTGATCCAGACCGAGGACGGCTGGGTGCCCATCGACGAGGGCCCCAAGCCCGACGAGAGCTGAATTGCTCCCGACCTCTTCGTCTGCGGACCTGCGTACGTCCGCCCCAATGACTCCTGCGGCGCCCCGCCACGGCCCGCAGGTCGACCTCCGCTCCAGGCGTTAGCGCGCCCCTAGCGGAGCGATCCGCCACCACGACCACCCATCAACATGATCACGCCGCTGGGGTGCCAGCCCCGTACAAGCGGCGAGGAGGCCCATGCCCCGGTCAAGCGCGCCCGAGCGCGACCTGACGACCATCACCGTTCCGCCCCGGCAAACTGCCGGCCCCACTGCCGCGTCGCTCCCGACTAGCCGCTCCACCGTCATCGAGCGGAAGTGGTACACCACCGCCGAAGTCGCGGACATGCTCGGCTTCGGCCTGTCCAAGACCAAGACCCTCGTCCTGACCGGCGAAATCCGCTCCGTACGCATCGGCCGCAACCGCCGCATCCTCCCGACCTGGGTCGACGAGTACGTCGCTCGCGTGGTCGCCTCGGCTGAGCAGGTGGCGGCTTGAGCGGCAAGCGTGGCAACGGAGAAGGCTCCATCTACCCTCGCGGAAACGGCTTCGCCGCCTACACCTGGGTCACCACCCCCACGGGCAAACGCGCCCGCAAGTACGTCTACGGCAAGACGCGCGCCGAGGTCCACGACAAGTGGATCAAGCTCCACACGGCTGCCAAGGCCGGCCCCGTAGCCACCAGCAGCCCCACGCTGGAGCAGTACCTCGCCTACTGGATCACCGAGGTCGTGGAGCGCAACCTCAAGCCGCTCACCGCGGCGACGTACGAGACGGCTGTCCGTCTGTGCATCGTCCCCTTCATCGGCGCCAAGCGCGTCGACAAGCTCACCGTCCGGGACGTGCGCGAGTGGCTGAACAAGCTGGCCGACACGTGCCAGTGCTGCGCCCAGGGCAAAGACGAGGCCCGCCCCCAGGACCGTCGTCGCTGCTGCGCCCTCGGCAAGTGCTGCCACAAGACCCTGTCCCAGCGCTCGGTCGGCGATGCCCGCACCGTCCTGCGCAGCGCCCTCACCTACGCCATGACCGAGGAGATGATCGCCCGCAACGTCGCCCAACTCGTCAAGCTCCCCAAACCCCGCAGCCGCAAGCCGGTTCCCTGGTCCGTCGAGGAGGCCAGCCGCTTCCTGGAGTCCGCCCGCGCCGCCCGCGATCCGCTGTACGCGGCCTACGTGCTGATCCTGGTCCTCGGCCTGCGCAAGGGCGAGGTGCTGGGGCTGTCCTGGTCCGACGTGACCTTCGACCGCCACGAACTCCACATCCGCAAGCAGCTCCAGCGCGTCCGCCGCCGGCTGCTCCACTCCGAGACGAAGACGGAGGCATCGGAGGCCGTTCTCCCGTTGCCGGACATCTGCGAGGCCGCGCTCCACCTCCGTCAGAAGAGCCGCGACGCCCACAAGCTGGCCGCCCGCGAATTGTGGACCGAGTCCGCCCTCGTCTTCACCACCCGATACGGCACCCCGGTCGAGCCCCGCAACTTCAACCGTCGCTTCGCCTTCCGCTGCGAGCAGGCCGGCGTCCGCCTGATCCGCGTCCACGACACCCGCCACACCTGCGGCTCCCTGCTCGCCGCCCTGGACGTCCACCCACGCGTCGCGATGCAGATTCTTCGCCACACCCAGATCGCCGTAACGATGGAGGTCTACACGCACGTCCCGTCGGAGGAGACCCGGAAGGCGCTCCGCAAACTGGGTACATCGTTGCGGGTTGGGGCATCGGAAACATCTATGATCCCTCAATAACGGCATGCGGCCGACGCGGCAGCCAGCAATGAGTAGTCCGGCTAGCCTGACGAGTTGACCACCTAATCGAATACGCGGCAGGGGCTTGGCGAATAAGCTTTGCAGGCCCCTGCCGTGATCGGTATCTCAGAAGATCCCGAAGAACTCGCGGGATCCTGCTTACTTGAGACTGGGGCCTGCCACGAAGTGCGAATTGCGCCCTGCCCCCTCTCCTCGGACGAGTACCCCATCACGCTCCAGCCGTTCAAGCTGGCCTCGCGCGCCGGTGGTTGTCAGACCAGTGAGCCAGGCGTGATCGCCAGACGTGTATCGGTCGTGATCCGACAGCCACTTCCGCGCAGCTGACTCGGCAATTGTGATGTCCGGCTTGATGTAAAGGAGAACGCCGCGGCGTTTCAACTCGTCACGGTCAGCCACCGTCTCGACTGCCGAAACTGCCTGTGCGGAGAGTGTCCAGACATCTTTGTAGTGGGCGAGAAGCGGCTCTTCGCCGACGAGGCACTCTGCCGCCGCCTCGAGCCCTTCTGCCGCTTCCTCGGCACTTCGCTGCAACACCTCCGTGAGGCGTTCGGCGGTGACGAACGGCTCACGCAAAAGTGTGTAAACGATCAGGGCAACCCGAACGTCACGTTGACGGATGGATGGCTGGATCCGCATCACTAGGTTCATGACCGGCAGTACCGGGCGCCCTCCCGATAGCCGTACGCGTACGCGGGGGCCCTCCTCTTCCACGAGAACCGGCGGCCGGTGGCCGAGTGAGACCATGTCGCGGTACATGCGATCGACACCGAGGCCCTGCTTCTCCACCAGATGTAGCGCCCTGAAGAGGTCAGCCAACGCGGGGTAGCGGGCATAACGCTGAGTCAGAACGTTGCCGGCGTTCATTCCACCGACGAATCCACCCGGGCTCACAACTTGCACGGCGGAATCTGCTTCGATCCAGGTGATTGCAACGGGATCAGGTTGCATCCAATCGCGATGCACCACTCCATTCAGTACGGCTTCGCGGACTGCACCCTCGGGGAGACGACGGACAGAAGACAGAGCAAAGCCAGGCCGACCCTCCAGGCGGATTGACGTGTTTAGGGCATCTAGTCTTTCATCCACGGCGGCGACTTGTTCCAACAGACTGAGACCCGCAAGGTCGGGTGGCGATGAGATGACGTCGCCACCTTCGACATCCAGGACGGACAAAGAGAGGTACGTCCTATCGGCCGGACAGAAGGTAAGTGCACCCGCTTGGGTCAATTTGCCGTCTGGACGCAAGACACCCAGCGCGCTGAGGAGCGCCTGCACCGAACCGTACCTGGCTTGGTCACCAGGACTGCCAGAGGACGCGAGATAGCGTTGTGCCGTGGCAACAGCGCCAGGAGCCACCTCTAGGTATGTGTGATCAGTGATAGCTGCCATTGGATCGTGGCCGGTCACATTTTGACGGTGCAGCCACCACTCTGCACGGTCGACAGGTTCACAGTGGCCCCCAGCCCGCCACCTTGTCCGCCCAGCCAGGTCTTCAACCGGTTCTCTAGCTTCTGCTACGTAGACCACCAGCAGCCGCATGCCATCGACTGCGATGGCCTCCACCGCCGGAGCGATCCCTACCCGCTCGTAGATGCGGTGGCGAAGCCAATCCTCTTCGAGGGCCGCACCCAGAAAGCGCCCGCTGGCATCCTCCACGCCGACGATCAGTGCCCCACCGCCTGGAGTGTTCGCCATGCAAGCTACTTCGCTTGCCAGGTGGTCTGCGGCGGCTAGGTTGCGAGGCGTGCCCGGAAGCAGCACGCCGCCGGCTCCCCGTCTGCCAGCCTCTTCCTTGCAGTCGACATGCTGACGCTCAGCCTCGTCGGGCAGCACATTGGCTCGCAGCTTCCCCAGGACTGACTCGACCATGGCATGCAGTCGAGCACGGGCTGTGACGAGGTCGGATTCGGGACTGAAGGGCAACATTGTCTAGCCTCAGGACCTCTCGTTGCACTTTAAGGGGGTGTCTAAAGTAGAGCATCCATGCCTCGGCTGGCGATGTCTTGCACTTTAGTCAGCGCGGGTCAGCCTCCAATGATCGGTTCCTGTCCAGACGACACCGTGACCTGGAGCGATGACCGATGGCATCTGCCACGATGCCTACCCGCGGACCCAAGCTGAGCCCCCATGATTGCGTGGGTGGAGACGGCCCGGCTGATTGCAGAATGGGCTGGCTGGGTGACTGTGCTAGGTGACGACCAAACGTGGCTTCGTTTGCTGATTCGACGGTTGGACGATCACGTGGCGTAGCAGAGGTTGCCAGGGGTCTTCCAAGCGGCAGAGTGTCAACCGACCAACGCGAGGGTCGCCGCTAGCGCGTTTCGGTTGAGAACCGAGCAGATGGATCGTCTTGGCTTTCGGCAGGAGCCCGCAACTTCTGCTTGCCACGTCACCATCGACTTGCCTATCCGGCGAGTGGTGGCTTCGAATGTCCCTTGGCATCTGGCACGGACGCCGAAGGTCGCGCCTGTTGCTGTACTTCGCTGCTGTACGGGTACGCCAGAGGCCCTGCAGGATGATCCTGCAGGGCCTCTGACCTGGGTCGGGGTGGCGGGATTTGAACCCACGGCCTCTTCGTCCCGAACGAAGCGCGCTACCAAGCTGCGCCACACCCCGGTGCAACGGGGTTTACTTTAGCGGACGCGGGGCCGGAGGCGAAATCCGGTTCAGGCGGGGGTGAGGGTGAGGAGGGTGGCCTCGGGGGGGCAGGCGAAGCGGACGGGGGTGAAGCGGTTGGTGCCGCAGCCTGCTGAGACGTGGAGGTAGGACGTGGAGCCGGTGGCGGTGTGGGTGGAGAGGCCCTTCACGCGGTCGGTGTCGAGGTCGCAGTTGGTGACCAGGGCGCCGTAGAAGGGGATGCAGAGCTGGCCGCCATGGGTGTGGCCGGCCAGGATCAGCGGGTAGCGGTCCGCCGTGAAGGCGTCGAGAACGCGCAGGTAGGGGGCGTGGACCAGGGCCAGGTTGAAGTCGGTGTCCGGGTCGGGGCCACCGGTGACCGCGGAGTACCGGTCGCGCTTGATGTGCGGGTCGTCCAGGCCCGTCAGGCCGAGCACCGGGCCGTGGTCGAGCTTCACGCGGCCGCGGGTGTTGCTCAGGCCGACCCAGCCCGCCGCGTCGAACGCGTCGCGCAGGTCGCCCCAGGGATTGCGGATCACACCGTGGGCGCCGGAGCTCTTGCCGTTCAGGCCGTGCTGGCCGCGGGCCTTCTCGACCAGGTAGCGGCCCGGGTTGCGGAACTTCGGGCCGTAGTAGTCGTTCGACCCGAAGACGTACGTACCGGGGAATCGCAGCAGCGGGCCCAGCGCATCCAGCACCTCGGGGACCGCGGTCGGGTCGGACAGGTTGTCGCCGGTGTTGACGACCAGGTCGGGGCGCAGGCCCGCCAGCGACTGGATCCAGCGGCGTTTCTTGTGCTGGCCCGACACCATGTGGATGTCGGACAGCTGGAGGATACGGATCGGCCGCAGTCCGGGAGGCAGCACCGGGATGTCCACCCGGCGCAGCCGGAAGGACCTCGCCTCGAAACCGGCCGCGTATGCCACGCAGGCCGCGCCTGCCACCGTCACACCGAGGGGGAGTCCGTATCGCGCGCGCATGCGTCCATCGTGTCAGAGTCCGGGACGGGTGCCGTACGGCCGCCTGTTGCGGGCCGCGGGGTTAATGCGGGGCGGCCGGGTCGCGGTGGTGCGAAAATCGGGGTATGACCACGACGCTCAAGCAGCGACTCAAGGACGACCTCACCACGGCGATCAAGGGCCGTGACGAACTGCGCTCCGCCACGATCCGGCTCACGCTGACCGCCATCACCAAGGAGGAGGTCGCCGGCACCACGGCCCGGCAGCTCTCCGACGACGAGGTGCTGACGGTGATCACCCGGGAGGCGAAGAAGCGCCGTGAGGCCGCCGAGGCGTTCGAGCAGGGCGGCCGGGTCGAGTCGGCGCGGCGGGAGCGGGCCGAGGGCGAGGTGCTGGCCGCGTATCTGCCGCAGCAGCTCACCGACGAGGAGATCGCCGCGATCGTGCGGGAGGCGGTGGCGGAGTCGGGCGCGACCGGGCCGAAGGGCATGGGCGCCGTCATGAAGCTGGTGAACCCGAAGGTCGCCAAGCGCGCGGAGGGCGGCCGGGTGGCCGCCGAGGTCAAGCGCCAGCTCGCGGGCTGAGGACGTCGGCGGACCCGGTGGCCCACGGGGGCCGGGTGTCCCAAGGGCGGGGACATCCGAGCAGGACCCGGGACCGCGAGCCGGCGGGGGAGCGGAGCGCGGCGGGGGCGTAGAGCACAGGGCTTACGACCGCGGCGCGCAAGCCGCAGCTGCACCTCTACGCCCGGGGCCGCGCACCCGTACGCCCGCCCCGCGCCCCGC
>NZ_JAJSYW010000083.1:0-32177 GCF_036815005.1 Streptomyces sp. IBSBF 2435
GGTGGGTGGGCGGCCGGAACGGAAGCGGACGCTCCACCCAGGTTAGGCGGCGACGGGGGCCGCGTCCCACCCGCACACGGCCACCTGGGTCAACGTCTGACAAACAGCTGTTGACGACTCGGTGCGCGACCGGCCGCCGGCAGCGCCTGCCGGAGCCCCACGGGACCGGGGCCGCGGTGGATCAGGGCGGATCGGGGCATGCCGGACCGCCGGACCGCGCTGGCTGCGCGGACCGGCGGTCCTGCTTTCTCTTCCTTCGGCGAGGCCGACCGCGGTGAGAGGGCCGCGGACCGGCCGTTCAGGGGGTCAGCGGATCACGCGGCCGGCGCGGTCCACTGCTGGTTGGAGGCGCCGGTGCAGTCCCAGATCTGCAGCCGGGTGCCATTGGCCGAACTCGGTCCCGTCGCGTCCAGGCATCTGCCGGACTGCGGATTGACCAGGGTGTTGCCGGCGCCTCTGGACCACACTTGCGAGCCGGTGCCGTTGCAGTCGTAGAGCTGCACCTGACTGCCGTTGGCGGTGCCGGCCGACGCGACGTCCAGGCACTTGCCGAGCGCCTGGAAGGTGCTGCCCGAGGCGGTCCAGGACTGGGCGGTGCTGCCGTTGCAGTCGTAGAGCTGCACGGCGGTGCCGTTGGCACTGCTGCCGCTCGCGACGTCGACGCACTTGCCGCCGTAGCCGGTGATGGTGCCGGTGTGGCCGCCGGTGTTCCCGCCCGTGCCGGGGGTGCCGGCCCAGGTGAAGGTCGCCGAGGCGCCGCCGGGCAGCGAGTACGAGAAGTTCTCGTTGCCCCAGTTGACCCGCAGGGTCTGCGCGGACGACGACTCGTTGTACGCGATGAGCGCCTTGGAGCCGTCCGGGTTGCGCCAGGCGACGTTGCGGATCGTGGAGTTGTCGGTGGAGGCGATCCGGGTGGCGCCGGGCTTCACGAACTTGGTGAGCTGGCCCATCGTGTAGTACTCGATCGTGTAGTCCACCTGTCCGCTGCGGCTGTCACCGTTGTGCACGGTGACCAGGCCCGTGCAGGTGCCGCAGCCGCCGTTGTGCGGACCCATGTTCTGATCGACCGCCAGGCTCCACTTGACCCAGCTCTGGCCCCAGTTGCGGGTGTAGTCGATCAGGTTCTCCATGTCCTCCTTCTGCTGGTTGGCGATCCAGGTGCCGCCGGAGTGCTCGGTGTCGAACGCCGGCAGGGCCGGGTACTGGTTGTGGACGGTGGTCTGCTCCCCGACGCTGCCGCCGTAGCCGTGCCAGGCGATCCCGCCGAAGTTGGGGTCGTTGCGCACGGCGGCGTCGGTGACGGTGGGGGCCGCGTAGCTGTCGTAGGTGTCCCAGTTCCAGTCCAGCGCAAGGACCTTGGTGGACAGCCCCGCGGTGTGCAGCGCGGGCAGCAGGTTGGTCTTGGTGAAGTACGCCAGCCCGGTGCCGTTCCACTGCGCCGACGGATAGCCGCTGCAGCAGGTGGGCTCGTTCTGCACGGTGATGTAGTCCACCGGGACGCCCTGCGCCTGGTACGCCTGGAGGTACTTGACGAAATACTGCGCGTAGGCGGCGTAGTACTGCGACTGGAGCCAGCCCTGGCTGTAGGCGCCGTTGTCCTTCATCCACGGCGGCGGGGTCCAGGGGGTGCCCATGACCTTGACGTTCGGGTTAAGCTGCCGCGCCTGCTTGGTGAGCGGGACGACGTCGGCCAGGTCGTGGGCGATGGAGAAGTGCGCCAGGCTCGCGTCGGTCTGGCCCGCGGGCATGTCGTCGTACGTGTAGTTGCCGCGTGCCAGGTCGGAGGCGCCCATCGGGTTGCGCAGGAAGCCGATGCCGATCCCGTTGACCGGGTCGAACAGCTTCTGCATGACGGTGTTGCGGGTCGACGCCGACAGTGCGCCGCTGCTGTTCATCAGCCAGGCGGCGGTGTCGGTGAACGACGCGCCGCCGCCGGTGAACTGCTGGTAGGTGGTGCCCTCGTCCACCGTCACGTTCTGGCCGGAGCCGCCGGTGCCAGAACCGAAGGACAGCGGTGCCTGCTGCTCCAGTCCCTTGACGACGTTGCGGCCGCCGGAGTCGTTGGTGGTGGTGAGGTAGACCTGCACGCTCTCGCCCGCGGCGTGCGCGGTCGCGGGTACGGCGAGCATGGGGGTGATCGCCGCTGCCGCGGCGGTGAGCGTCCCGACGATGACGCGTCGCAGTCGGGATCCGGAGGATCTGCCCGTGTGGGGCCGGGTTGCTGCGCTCATGGGTCGTTGCCTTTCTCGGCACGATGGCATGGGCCTGACATGGTCAAGCGTGCAGCGAGGGGGTTTGCACGCTTGTTTCACATCTTGTTTCACGACTTATATCGCGACGTGATTTAACTAGGGCGCATCACGCCCGTCAAGGGATCGCACGCTGGGTACCGGGCTGAAACAACATGTAACACTCGATGGTCGACCGCTTCGGCGGACATCGCGGGGCCGGCGCCCCGGCCCGCCACGGGAGGCGCGCTACGCCCCGCAGGGCGCGGTGCTGCCGCGCGGCACCAAGGCGGGCGGCGGCAGGAGGATGTCGGGGACGGGGGTGCCGTCGATGAGCGAGAGCAGCGCCGTCGCGGCCCGCTCGCCGTACTCCATCACCCGCCGGCTGACCGCGGTCAGCGCGGGATGCACCAGCCGGCACAGCTCGCTGTCGTCCCAGGCGACCAGCGACAGCCGGCCGGGCACCGCGACACCCATCTCCTGGGTGACGCTCAGCGCGGCCACCGCCATCACGTCGTTGTCGTAGACGATCGCGGTGGGCCGCAGCGACCCGGACAGCAGCCGCCGGGTGGCCCGCGCGCCGTCCTCGCCCGAGTAGTCGGTGTAGACGCACGGCACACCGTCCAGGCCGAGTTCGGCCGTGGCCGCGTCGAAGGCCTCGCCGCGCTCCCTGGTGTGCACGAAGTGCGCGGGGCCGGCGACCCGGGCGATCCTGCGGTGGCCCAGAGCGGCCAGATACGCCAGGGTCTCGCGCACCGCGGCCCCGTCGTTGATCCACACCGACGGCACGCCCGAGGTGACCGACGCGTGGCCGATCACGACCGCGGGCAGGCCGAGTTCCGCTACCAGGGCGAGCCGGCGGTCCTGCTCGCGCAGGTCGACCAGCAGCACCCCGTCGACCCTGCGCTCCCCCCACCAGCGCCGGTAGGCGGCCTCCTCGGCCCTGGCGTCGTCGGTGACCTGGAGCAGCAGCGCGGTGCCCGTGGGGGCCAGGCCCGCCTCGACGCCGGAGATCAGCTGCATGAAGAACGGCTCGATGCCCAGCACCCAGGCCGGCCGGTCCACGACCAGGCCGATCGCGCCGCTGCGCCCGTCGGACAGGGCGCGGGCGGCACTGCTGGGGTGCCAGCCCATCCGCGCGGCGATCTCCACGATCTTCGCCCTGGTCTGCTCGGAGACGCCCGCCTTGCCGTTCAGCGCATAGGACACGGCGCCCTTGGACACGCCTGCGGCCTCGGCGATGTCGGCGATGGTGGGACGCTTCTTGGGGCTCAATTCGGCCTCGATACGGCAGGGCGGCCCGCGGGCCGTGAACGGCGGATTCGGCTGGGCGGTGGGTGTGATCGGCCCGCACACCTTAACAACGCCGAACCCCGCCCGGCACGGCCGTGGGGTCCTGGCACCCGCCGGGGGGGGGGGGGGGGGGGGGGGGGGGGGGGGGGGGGGGGGGGGGGGGGNCCCCCCCCCCCGCCCCCCCCCCCCCCCCCCCCCCCCCCCCCCCCCCCCCCCCCGCGCCGTTCATGCCCGGACCGCCGAGATCTCCAGCCGTACGTAGTCCGCGACCGGCTCGGCGAGCCGGCCGGCCACGGCCGTGACGAACGGTTCGCGGTCGGCGTCGGCCATCGCGTCCAGGTGGGCGCCGAGGATCACGGTGGCCAGATACGCCTCGAACTGCCCGCCCGGCTCGAATCTGGCGGGGTCGGGGCGCAGCGCCACCTCGATGCCGGTGAAGCCGGCCGCCGCGAGGCGCCGCCGGGTGCCCTCGGCGCCGGCGAAGTCCCACATGTCGGGGGCGCCGCCGAGGACATCGGCGACGGCCGCGTTGACCGCCGCAATATTGCCCCGGCCGCCGCACTCGGCGACCAGCCGGGCGCCGGGCCGCATCCGGGCGGCCAGCGACGAGAAGAGCGCGGCGTGGTCCTCGATCCAGTGGAAGGCGGCGACGCTGAAGACCGCGTCGACCTCGCCGTCGAGGGGCAGCGGCCCGGTCAGGTCGGCGTGCACGACCTCGACCCGGTCGAGCCGGCCGGCCAGCCGCTCGCGCAACTGGTCCAGCATGCGGACCGATCCGTCCACCGCCACCACCCGGCCGTCCGGCAGCAGGTCGAGCAGCCCCTCGGTGTCGCGGCCGGTGCCGCAGCCCGCGTCGAGCACCCGCTCGTCACCCTTGAGCGGCAGCCTGGCCAAGGTGCGCCGCCCCCAGCCCAGATGCGGCAGCGGCAGCGCGTCGTAGGCCTTCGCGTCCCATTCCCGAGGCATGGCGTGGTGCTCCCGTCGTCACTTCCCGCCACGTCGCGGCGAGTTCCGGCGTCACGCTACGCTCGCCGTTCGTATCGTGACACTGGCGTCTCACATCACGAGAGGCGCTCTGGCTGCGCCTGCGCCGGCCAGGCCGGTTTGCGGTCCTTGTCGACCAGGGCGGCGCGTACGCCCTCGTGGAAGTCGGCGGTGCGGGCGGTACGGCACGCCAGGTCGAGTTCGCGGGCCAGGCACTCCTCCAGTGTCGAGTCGGCGCCCGCCCGCAGCAGGCCGGCGGTGATCGCCAGGCTCGCCGGCGAGGCCGCGTCCAGCAGGGCGAGCGTGTCGTCCGCCCACTCCCGTTGCCTCTCCTCGGCCGCCAGCCGCGCGCGCACCTGCGGCAGGCCGGGCGCGGAGAAGCACCGGGCGACCGCGTCCGCGTGCCCGGCGGGCGGTGCGGGCGGAGCGGCGAAGCGGCGCAGTACGGCGTCGGGGTCGGCGGCTCCCGCGCCGGTCAACTCGGCCTCCAGCGCGGGCAGGCCGGCCGCGGGCACATGGTGCGTGCCGAGCCCGCACGCCACGGCGGCCCGACCGGTGACGCGGGCTCCGGTCAGCCCCAGATACCAGCCGAAGGCACCCGGCAGCCGCGGCAGGAAGTAGCTCGCGCCGATGTCGGGGAAGAAGCCGATGCCGGTCTCCGGCATGGCCAGCGACGCGCGTTCGGTCACGACCCGCGCCGAGCCGTGCACCGAGATGCCCAGACCGCCGCCCATCGCGTACCCGTCGATCAGGGCGGTGTACGGCTTGGGGTAGCCGGCGATCAGCGCGTTGAGCCCGTATTCGGCGGTGAAGTAGGCGCGCACCGCGGTGTCGTCGCCCGCCATGCCCGCCGCCCGTACCGCGAGGATGTCGCCGCCCGCGCAGAACGCCTTCGGCGAGGCGCTGCGGACGACCACGGACCGTACGGCGGGATCGTCGCGCCACGCGGTGAGGGCGCGGGTCATGAGGCGGACCATCGTGAGGTCCAGGGCGTTCAGCGCGGCCGGGCGGGCCAGTTCGACGACGCCGGCGCCGGCGGGCGTGACATGCGTCCGCACGGGCTCCTCCGTCCGGACCTGGTCGCCGGGATGGGCGGGTGCGGCGGGGTCGGCGGGGTCGGCGGTCTCGGGCATGCTGCTCCCTGTGATGTGCGGTGCCCTTCGCGGGCCGCGGCTCCATGAAAACACCCGGGCCGCGCCGCCGGTCAGGCCAGGCCGCCGGACCTCCCGCCGGAGCGGGGCCGGGGACCGGGCGTACCCGGTGGGGCGGACGGCATCCCCGGGGGATTGATAGGCTCCGCGTGAGCCGTGACTGGCGCGCTGGGATGGGGTCAACCATCGGGGAGCGGCTCGCTGTACTCACAGAGCCGTGCGCCTGGGCCGTCCCGTTGACGATGACGAACGACGACCGGAGGACCACCATGGCGGAGCCGTACAGTACAGAGTCGATCGCCTTCCGCAGCGCGCTCGAAGTGATCCGGGGGGTCGAGCCGCGGGTCGCGGAGGCCATCGCCGCGGAG
Source organism: Streptomyces sp. IBSBF 2435 (assembly GCF_036815005.1). Lineage (NCBI taxonomy): Bacteria > Bacillati > Actinomycetota > Actinomycetes > Kitasatosporales > Streptomycetaceae > Streptomyces > Streptomyces sp. IBSBF 2435. The sequence goes on from NZ_JAJSYW010000083.1 coordinate 6,025, forward strand.
CTCACCGACCAGCGCGAGATGCTCAAGCTGATCGCCAGCGAGAATTACGCCTCCCCCGCCGTGCTGCTGACGATGGGCAACTGGTTCAGCGACAAGTACGCCGAGGGCACGGTCGGCCGCCGCTTCTACGCGGGCTGCCGCAATGTCGACACCGTCGAGGCGCTGGCGGCCGAGCACGCCCGCAGCGTCTTCGGCGCCGCGCACGCGTACGCGCAGCCGCATTCCGGGATCGACGCGAACCTCGTGGCCTTCTGGGCGGTGCTCTCGCAGCGGGTCGAGACGCCGGGCCTGGCAAGGGCCGGGGTGCGCCAGGTCAACGACCTGTCGGAGCAGGACTGGGCGCAGTTGCGGTCCGAGTTCGGCAACCAGCGCATGCTGGGCATGTCGCTGGACGCCGGCGGCCACCTCACGCACGGCTTCCGGCCGAACATCTCCGGCAAGATGTTCGACCAGCGCAGCTACGGTACCGACCCGGAGACCGGGCTGCTCGACTACGAGGCGCTGCGCGCGACGGCCCGCGAATTCCGCCCGCTGATCATCGTGGCGGGCTACTCCGCCTACCCCCGGCTGGTGAACTTCCGCATCATGCGGGAGATCGCCGACGAGGTGGGCGCGACCCTGATGGTCGACATGGCCCACTTCGCGGGGCTGGTCGCCGGCAAGGTGCTGACCGGCGACTTCGACCCGGTGCCGCACGCGAACATCGTCACGACCACCACCCACAAGTCGCTGCGCGGCCCGCGCGGCGGCATGGTGCTGTGCGACGACTCGCTCGCCGAGCACGTGGACCGGGGCTGCCCGATGGTGCTCGGCGGACCGCTGCCGCATGTGATGGCGGCAAAGGCGGTGGCGCTGGCGGAGGCGTCCCGGCCGGAGTTCCGTGACTACGCGCGGCAGATCGTGGACAACGCGCGGGCGCTGGCCGAGGGCCTGCTCACCCGCGGCGCGAAGCTGGTCACCGGCGGCACCGACAACCACCTGGTGCTGATCGACGTGTCGGGCTACGGCCTGACCGGGCGGCAGGCCGAGGCGGCGCTGCTGGACGCGGGCATCGTCACCAACCGCAATTCGGTGCCGCAGGACCCGAACGGCGCCTGGTACACCTCGGGGATCAGGATCGGCACCCCGGCGCTGACCACCCGCGGCCTCGGCGTGCGGGAGATGGACGAGATCGCCGGGCTGATCGACACCGTGCTGTCGGGGACGACGGCCGCGGCGGCGCCCAAGGGCGGGCTGTCGAAGGCGCACCACGTCCTGGACTCCGCGGTCGCCGACCAGGTCGCCAAGCGGGCGACGGACCTGCTGGCCGGCTTCCCGCTCTACCCGGGCATCGATCTGAGCTGACCGCCCGCGGGTCAGTCGAACGACCAGAGCACGCCGTGGCCGGCGACGGTCAGCGCGGCCTGGATCGCGAGGGCGGCCACGCCGAGGGCGAGGCCGAGCACCGCACGGCCCCGGCGGCGGGTGCCGCGGGCCAGCGCGGTGAGGGCGAGCACGATCGCGGCCGGACCGAGCACCAGGTTGAGGACCAGCAGGCCGGGCAGGCCGAGCAGGAAGGAGGCGACGGCCATGCCGTCGGCGTCACGGGTGGGCGCGGCCGGTGTGCCGGTCGCGGCCGGGTGGGCTGCGGTGTTCACGGTGTTCCCTCCTGGAGCGCTCACGGTGAGCGGGCGGTTCGGGATGCGCGGACGCAGGTGCTGCTGCGTCCGCGCGGCCGGACGCGGCGCGGCAGGTGCGTACGCGCCGCGGACGGACGTCAGTTGCGGTGCCGGGCGGCGGCCTCGCGTACCGCGAAGGCGAGCAGCCAGGCCGCGATCGCGGCGGACGCGACGGTGAAAGCGGTGAGCGAGATGTGGGCGGCGGCTCCCATCACGACGCCGATGCCCAGCAGGAGGATGACGAGACTCATATCGGCTGCACCTCCGGGGAGTTGGAATTTGGAGTAACACTTGTTCACTGAGTCCGAGTCTACAGTGGCGCGACTGGGCGAACGGTTGTTTACTGAATGACATGAGTCACACGCCAGGGACCCGGCAGGTCCGACCAGGGGTCCGGCAGGCCCAGAAGGAGCAGACCCGGCAGGCGCTGCTGGATGCCGGCCTGCGGCTGCTCGACCGGCAGAGCCTGAGCAGCCTGGGGCTGCGCGAGGTCACCCGGGCGGCAGGCGTCGCGCCGACCGCCTTCTACCGGCACTTCCCCGACATGGCGGCACTGGGCGTGGCCCTGGTCGGCGAGGCGCTGGGCAGCCTGCACACGGTGATCAGGGACGCGATGGCCGGCGGGCAGGACGCGGAGCGGCTGATCGACCGTACGGTGGCGGTCACCGCGGCCTACGTGGACGAGCACCGGGCGCACATCCGGTTCATCGCCCGCGAGCGTTACGGCGGGGTGCGGCCGGTGCGCGAGGCGATCGCGGCGGAACTGGGGCGCTTCACCGACGAGGTGGCCGCCGGGCTCGCGACGCAGCCGGTGTCGGCGGGCTGGAGTGCGGCGGATCTGCGGGTGCTGGCCGCGCTGTACGTGGACCACATGGTGATGACGGCCGCGGCGCTCATGGAGGCGCCGCAGCGGGATCCGGCGGCCCGCGAGGTGATCACCCGCTCGGCTCGGCTGCAAATGCAGATCATCAGCCTGGGACGCAGCCACTGGCCGGCCGGGCGGCCCTGAGCGCCGCACGGCCCTCGGGGCGCGGACGGGGCGGCCTGATCGCTTTGCCCGCGTATAGGCGCGGGTGGAGCGCTTTTCGCCGGCGCGAACGGTGAACCGCCCGCGCCGGCGCCCTCCCCCGGTGTCGCCGCACCTCCCCTGCGCGGGCGAACCCGGCACCCTCAGGCACCGTTGCCCCGATCATGGCCCGGGAGGTTCGCCTCAGGGGAGGACACAACGCGACAGCTCGCGGACAGAACGCGCCAGGCCGGGCGTAGCCTGGGAGAGCGCTCCCCACCTGCGGCAGAACGCCGCGGACCGCAGATTTGCCGAGGTGCCTGGCATGCCGTCCCCCGAGCCGTCGCCGCCCGCCGCCGAGCCGGCCGGGGCCGCCGAGCTGACCGAATGCGTCGTGGTGCCCCGGTTCATCGCCCGGGCCGTCGCCCGCGACACCGCGGAAGCCGAGTCGCTGGTACGGGCCGCGGGGCTGCCGACCATACTGAGCGCCCCGGTCACCGCCCGCACCCCGTCGGCCGGCACCTTCCGGCTGTGGCGCGAGGTGCTGGCCCGCACCGGGCGGCCCGACGCGGGCCTGCTGGCCGGCGCCCGCTACCGGCACGGGCTGTTCGACCTGGTCGACTACCTGATCAGTACCGCGCCCACGCTGGGCGAGGGGCTGGCGCTCGCCGCCGCGCACATCCATGTGGTGAGCAGCAACTCCCGGATCACCACCGAGGAGTGCGGTGACGAGGTCACCATCGGCTACGACATCCTGCGCCCGGACGACGACGTACGGAGTGTGGCGGCCGAGTTCGTCCTCGCGGTGCTCACCGAGCACATGCGGCACGGCACCGGGAGAGCGCTCTCTCCGACCCGGGTGTCCTTCACCCACCGGGCGCCGCGGCGGACGGCCGGCCACACCGACTACTTCGGCACCGCCACCCTCGACTTCGGCGCCCCCGCCGACACGATCACCCTGCACCGCAAGGAGCTGGAGCTGCCGATGGCCACCGCGGATCCGGCGCTCGCCGCGATCATCATGCGGTGCGCCGCCGCCTGCCCGCCGCCGCGGCAGGGTCCGGTCGGCCCGCTGGCGGGTCTGCGGGCCGCGATCCTGGCCCAGCTCGGCGACGGCCGCCCGTCGCTGGCCGGCACCGCCCGCGGACTCGCGGTCAGCCCGCGCACCTTGCAGCGGCGGCTCGCCGAGGCCGACACCACCTGGCGCGCCGAACTCGACGCCGTACGCAGGGAGCGCTCGGCGGGCCTGCGCCGCACCGGCTCGGAGTCCGCCCGGCGCACTGCCGCCCGGCTCGGCTTCGCCGAACCGCGGTCACTGCGCCGGGCGATGCACCGCTGGCAGACCCTCGACGCCGACGGCACACCCCTGCCGGGGCGGGAGGAGTGAGCCGCTTGGGCGGCAGCGGCCGTCCGGCCCGTTCACCTCGGCTGAGCAGAGGAGAAGCGCACATGTCCGGGCACGTCGCCGTGTTCACCGCGACCGCCGGCTACCGGCACGACTCGATCGGCGCGGGGGTGGCCGCGCTCGCCGGACTCGCCGCGGCCGAGGGGCTGTCGGTGCGGCACACCGAGGATCCGCGGGAACTGGAACGGCAGTTGGCGGACCGCTGCGCGGCCGTGGTCTTCCTGTCCCCGACCGGCGAGGTACTGGACGACGACGCCCGGCGCGCGCTGCGGGCGTACGTCACCGGCGGCGGCGGCTTTCTCGGCGTGCATGCCGCGACCTGCGCCGAATACGACTGGCCGTGGTACGGCGAGCTGACCGGGGCGCGTTTCACCGGGCATCCCGCGGTGCAGACCGCCGCGGTGACGGTGGAGGACCGGGACCACCCGGCCACCGCGCACCTGCCGCGCGAGTGGGAGTGGACCGACGAGTGGTACGACTTCGGGGCGAGCCCGCGCGGCGCCGGGGTTCGGGTGCTGGCGTCGGTGGACGAAGGGCGGTACGAGGGCGGCACGATGGGCGCCGACCATCCGCTGGTGTGGTGCCGGCGGGTGGGTGCGGGCCGGTCGTTCTGCACCGCGCTCGGGCACTCCGAATCGGCCTACGCCGACCCTGACTTCCGTGCGCACCTGAGCGGGGCGCTGCTGTGGTCCGCGGGGCGCGCGCACGAGTGACCCGCCCTGCGGGGGGGCGCGAAGACCGGCCGCACGCCCGGAATTGTCGTCGTTCACGGGCGCAATCGGCGACGGCGCTACTACCCTGAGTCGCCGGGTGGGTTGAGTACGGCGGAAGCCGGGAGGACCGTATGGACGTGGAAGGCGCGGACACGGCAGAACCCGAGCGCTCGGGCGGTGTGCCGTCCGAACAGCTGGCCGGATTGCTCGAACGGGCGGACAACGGCGTCGCGGCGGCACGCGAACTCAGCGCCGTGCGCTTCGCGTTGATGCACTACTGCGGTCTCCAGTCGTGCCGCCACACCAAGGGTCCGCCGCGGCGGATGAACCGGCGGACCTTCCGGCACAGCTTCCTGCTTCCGGACGGCACCGTGCGGGTGGTGTGGGAGCTGGAGCACGACACGGGCGCCGACGCTCTGCCGCACCGCTCGGTCTTCACCGAGCAGGAGGGGCTGGCGCTCGCCGAGTGGGAGGTCGATATGGCCTTCGGCGGGACGAACGGCCCGCAGGAGCTGCCGTACGACCCGCGCGGCGGCGTGATCCGGCCCGAGCGCGGCGCCGAGGACCTGGACGCGCTGCTCGCGGCGGGCCGCCCGGAGAACGCTCTCCGGCGGGCCTACACCGAGGGCGACTCCGCCGAGCACGCCAGGCGGCTGCTGCGCCGGGCGGCCAACGCCGGGGCACCCGGCAGCGAGGTCGGGATCCGGCTGCGCGCGGCCATCGCGCACGGCATCAGCATCGTCACCCGCAGAAGCGCGCTGGTGGCCGGCCGCCATGTGTCCTGGTCGCTGTACGAGCACGCGTTCCTGCTGCTGGACGGCAGCGAGGTGAGCCTGTGGGAGATCGACCACACCCGCACGCCGAGCGGCGACCCGGTGTGCGAGGTCTATGCGTCGCAGGACGCCGCGCTCGACACCGCGATCCGGCGGATCGAGGCCGGCTGACGGCGGCGGGTCAGCGTACGGACGCGGCGGGGCCGGGGCCTGCGCCGCCCGCGCGCTCGACGGCGGCGGCGAGCGCGGCGGCGCTGATCAGCTCCTCATGGGTGCCGGGGCTGCCGCAGGCGTGGGCACCGGAGACCGATCCGGCCAGCACGCAGTCCTCCAGCGCGGCGCCCGAGAAGCGGGCGTGCAGGAAGGCGGTGAGGAAGGCGTCGCCCGCGCCGTTGCTGTCTACCACCGGGCGCTCGGGCGCGACGGCGGGGAAGTGCCGTGGCCCGCTGTCGCCGCGCTCCATCACCTGGCAGCCGGCGGCCCCGTCGGTGGCCACCACCAGAGCGGCCCTGCCCTGGTCCAGGATCTGCCGCATGACCGCGGGAATGCGCTCTCCGACGGTGGCGGCGCTGAGGAAGACCAGGTCGGCGCCATAGGCCCACGAGTGCGCCGAGCGGTCCTCGCCGTCCCAGGCGTGCAGGTCGGTGGAGACCGTACGGCCGAGCCGCAGGGCGTCGGCGAAGACCGGCTCCGCGTGCGGTGAGCGGGATATGTGCACATGGCGGGCGCGTTCGAGAAGCGGCAGGTAGAAGCTGCCGGGCAACCGCAGCCCGTGCGGGTGGCGGCCGTCGTAGAAGGAGAAGCGGCGTCCTTCGCGGTCGACCAGGTTGACGCTGCGCGGGGTGCCGGCCGGCGCCGGCAGATGGCTGAAGTCCAGCCCGGCGGCGGCGTAGCGGTCCAGGATCATCCGGCCCTGCGGGTCGTCACCGAGGAAGTCGATGAATTTCGTGGCCAGGCCGAGCGCGTGGAAGCCCAGCGCCACGCCGTTCCCGGTGTGCGCCACGTAGTCCCTGATCGGCGGGACACCGAGGAAGTCACCGCTCGGCACGGCCAGTTCGTCCACCAGGACGATGGTGTCGACCCCGGCGCCGCCGACCACCAGCACGTCGTAGGCCGGGCCGGTCGGTGCGGTGGCCATCGGCGTGCTCCCCGTCGTGGTCCAACGCGGGGCGCCGCGCTGCAGATTGCAGCAAGATCCTACCGAAACGCCCGGCCGCCGCACCGGATCATGGTGCGCGGTGATCGCCGCGCCGGTCGTCCGGGCCGCGGGGCGGTTCGCCGTGGCCGCGCCGCCGCCCGTCCTCGCCCTCGGGCTGCGCCGCCTGCGGCGGCTCCTCGTGGCCGGTCAGCGCGATCAGCGACAGCCGGGACAGCGGCGGCAGGGGCCCCTGGCGGCCCGCCCGGCGCCAGGCGACGGCCACCGTCAGCCGGAACATCTTCCTGGCCGCGTACAGCAGCAGCGCGGCGAGCGGGAGTTCGGCGGCGACCGCGGTCACGATCGACCCGGTCAGCTCGTTGCTGTTCCAGTCCAGCACGATGTCGAACCACGCGTCGCAGCACAGCAGGGTGGCGGTCGCCACGGCCCACGGGACGAAGATCTGCAGGCGCCGCCAGGCGCACAGCGCGGTGATGCCGATCGCGACGACCAGCGCGGCGTCGAAGCCGACCCAGGCGTAGCGCCAGTTGCTGACCGTCCGCCGGGTCGGCAGGCTGACCGACAGGTAGGCGATCCACGGGATGAGGAAGAGGAAGCTTCCGGTGATGACGGCGAGGAACATCCTCCGCATGTGACGCACATGCGGGTCGTTCGGCGACGGGACCTCTGACAGCATGCCGCCCACTGTGCCCGACCGGCCGCGGGGACCGCCGTGCCTCGCCGGACCGCGGTCACTTCGTTGCCGGGCCGGGTGCGGGATGCCCGCCCGGCCGGGTGCGGGATGCCCGCCGGGCCGCTGCTCGACGTCCGCCCGGCCGGGAGCTGGACTGCCCGCCGGCCCGGCCCCTCTTTCGCTCGTCGGCGGACCGCGCGCCGCCCTCGGACGCGCGGTCCTGCTTCTCATGGCGCCCAGGACGCGAAAACTGTCACACCGGCCCCATCCGCACCCCGGGCCGGCAGGGCGGACGGGGCCGGGCGGTTCAGTGCGGAAAGACCGCGGGGTCGGCGTTGTGGACCAGTTCGAGTGCCTGCTGCGGGAACCACTTGCCCGCCGCGGGGTCCTGGTAGCCGCGCTCGGGGTCGTTGGGGCCCGCGGTGCCGCGGGTGCACTGGCCGTCGGACTCGCCGGGGATCTTCACCCAGAGCCTGGCGTCCTGGAGCGGGTCGCCGGTGCTGAGGGTCGGGCGGGCGCCGAGGCCGCGTCCTGGCGGGTTGCACCAGTCCTGGGCGTCGGTGTAGACGCCGGCCGGCGCGACCCAGGGGCCCTGGCCGTTGCGGCTGGTGTCGGCGACGTAGTGCTTCATGGCGGAGGGCGCGGTGTGGACGTTGGCGTCCAGCCAGGCCTGGGCGTCGTTCACCGGCCAGTACTGGTTGGGGCAGGCGGACGCGGCGCCGCCGGCGGAGGCGTAGGCCAGACAGGACGAGACGAGCTTGCCGTACCAGGCGATCTCGCTGTCGGAGCGGTAGTTGGAGATGTTGAGGTAGAAGCCGGTGGCGTCGTCGACGCCGCCGGCGATCAGCCGCGGCACGATGTCGTTGATGCTGTGCCAGCCGCTGTGGCCCGCGTCCAGGTAGACCTTGGTGCCGGAGAGCGGTTCCAGGGCGGTCACGGCGTAGTGGATCTGGGCGTAGCGCTGGGCGGTCATCGTGCCCTGGGCGTCGTCCATGCCGCAGTCGGAGGGCACCAGGGCGAGCGAGTCGGGTTCGAGGACGACGTCGGCGGGCCGGTCGCCGATGCCGGCCTTCACCGCGTCGATCCAGGCCTGGTATTCGGCGGTGTCGGCGGCGCCGCCCGCCGAGTACTGGGCGCAGTCGCGGCCGGGGATGTTGTAGAGCGCGAAGACCGGCAGCGCGTGCCGGCGGGCGGCGTCGGTGGCGGTCTTGTCCACGGCCTTGCGGGTGTCGGCGGGGCTGGTGCCGCCGTCCAGCCAGACGGCCTGCGGGGTCAGGGTCATGGCGAGCAGCCCGGCGGCGTCCTTGAACTGCCAGTGCCGCGCGAGGTCGAGGATCTGGGCGTTCGCGTCCGCGTTGGCCGGCGGGGTGAACAGCGTGGTGGGGGCGGCCGCGGGGTGGCCGGGCGCCGTGGCGTGCGCGGGCACGGCGGCCGTGAGGGCAGCGAGGGCGGCGGTGGCCGCGGCGACGGTGAGCGTACGGGAACGTGCGCGGACGCGTGCGGTCATGGGGGGTGGGCTCCTTGGGAGGCGGACACGGGTGCCGTTCGGGGAGCGCTCTCCACAGCAGTGCTCCATGACATTCGCCATGAATATGGGAGCGCTCCCATACGCAGAGGAATTAACTCCTCGCACGGGACCGCAGTCAATCCCCTGTGCGGGCTTCAAGAAATGAAGACTCATGAAGCCCGCACAGGTTCGGGGCCGGACACAGGCGCGAGTCGCGGTCCCCTACTTGAGGGCCCCCGTCACCAGGTCGATCCGCCAGAAGCGCTGCAGCGACAGGAACAGCGCGATCACCGGCAGGACGGAGAGCAGTGTCCCGGTGATCACCAGCGAGTACAGCGACGCCTCGGCGGCGCCGTGCCGCAGCAGGCTGTACAGACCCACGGTGAGCGGGAACTTGTCATCGGAGGTCAGCATCACGTACGGCAGCAGGAAGTTGTTCCAGATCGCGATGAACTGCAGCAGGAAGACCGTGACGAGCCCCGGCCCCATCAGCCGCAGGCCGACGGAGAAGAAGAGCCGCCCCTCCCCCGCCCCGTCGATCCGGCCGGCTTCGAGCAGCGAGTCGGGGACGGCGGACTGGGCGTAGATCTTGCAGAGGTAGATGCCGTAGGGATTGAACAGCTGCGGCAGCAGCACCCCGGTCATGCTGTCCGTCATGCCGGCTTTGGACAGCAGCAGATACTGCGGCACCGCCAGCACGATCTGCGGCAGCAGCACCCCGGCGAGGATGGTGTTGAACAGCGCGCCGCGCCCGCGGAATTCGTACTTCGCCAGCGCGTAGCCGGTCGCGGCCGACACGAACGACGCGAGCAGCCCGCCGACGGCGGCGTAGAGGAAGCTGTTGAACATCCAGTGCCAGAAGATGCCGCCCTGGTAGTCCGACAGGTCGCGGATGTTGTGGACGATGCCGAGGTCGAGCGAGGGGACGTAGGTGTCGGTGGAGAAGAGCGTGGTGCGGGACTTGGTGGCCGCGATGAGGATCCACAGCGTCGGCACGACGCAGTAGAGCGCGCCGAGCACCAGGGCGGTGGTGGGGAGCACCGCGATCCGCCGCGGCCGGCGGGCCGCGGGCACCGGGGCGGTACGGTCGCGGGGGCCGGCTCCGGCCGTGGCGGTCATGCGGCCTCCTGCTGGACCCGGGACTGGATGATGCGGGCGGTGACGAAGGACACCGCGAGGGCCGCGGCGGTCAGCACCACGGAGGTCGCGGCGGCCGAGTAGATGTCGGAGTTGCCGAAGGCGTCGTCGTAGATCTTCATCAGCGGCACCCAGGTGGACGACACCGCGTTGGACAGCGGCTTGAGGGTGTTGGGCTCGTTGAAGACCTGGAGGGCGGCGAGCACCGTGAACAGCCCGCACATCACCACCGCGGGCAGCACCATCGGCACCTTGACGCGCAGCACGATCTGCCACTCCGAGGCGCCGTCGAGGCGGGCGGACTCGTGGAGTTCGGCGGGCAGCGCGCGCAGGGCGGTGTAGATCACGATCATGTTGAAGCCGACCGCGCCCCACACCGCGACATTGCCGACCGAGAAGTAGACGGCGACCTGGCCGAAGAAGTCCACCCGGTCGCCGCCGATCGGGCTGGTGGCGGGCAGGTAGAGGAAGCCCCACATCAGCGAGGCGATCACCCCGGGCACCGCGTAGGGCAGGAAGATCGTCAGCCGGGTGATCCGCTTGAGCCGGGTCCGCTCCAGGTCGAGCAGCACCGCGAACAGCAGCGCGAGCAGGACGGTGGCGGGCACGGTGAAGGCGCCCAGCGCCAGCATCCGCAGCACTCCCGACCACAGCTGCGCGTCGCCCAGCACATCACGGTAGTTGGCCAGGCCCGCGAAGACGGTGTGGGTGCCGCCGCCGAGCAGGCCGCCGTTGACCTTGCGGCGCTGGAAGCTGAGCAGCAGCGCGTAGCCGCCGGGGGCCGCCACGAACGCGGTGAAGAGCAGCACGGCGGGCAGGACCAGCAGATACGGGAAGCCGCGGGTCCTGCGCGCGGCCGCGGGGTTGCGTGCCATCAGCCGACCGTGAATCCGAGCTTCTTCATGTCGGCGACGGTCGCGCTCTGCATGGCGTCGAGCGCGCCGGTGAAGGAGCCGCCGGACTGCAAGGCCTTGCTGAAACCGTCGGTGTAGCCGGTGAAGGTGACGGTGACGTCGGGGCCCCACATCGGGAAGCTGCGGGCCGCGGGGGCGGCCTTCTTCACCTCGGCGTAGAAGTCCGGCTGGTTCGGGAAGAACGCGGGCGCGGACCGCAGCACCGGCAGTGAACGCCCCGAGGTGGCGGCCGGGTAGACGTTGATCTGCTTGACCTGCTCGGTCACCGCCGCGTCGTCGGTGTTCAGCCAGGACGCGAACTCGGCCGCTTCCGCGGGGTGCGCGGAGTCCGTGGTGACGGTGGTCGCCGAGCCGCCCCAGATGCCGGTGGCCGGGTCGCCCGCGGTCCAGGCCGGCAGCGCCGCGACCGCCCATTTGCCCCTGGTGGCGGGCGCGATGCCGCCGAGCTGGGCGGGCGCCCAGGCGCCGGAGATCCAGGTGAGCAGGGTGCCGTCGTTCATCTGCTTGTTCCACTGCGGGGAGAACGACGGGTTCTTGGCGACGCTGCCGTCGTCGACGAGCCCCTGCCAGTAGCCGGCCACCCTCTTCGTGGGCGCGTCGGCGATGTCGACCTTCCACGTGTCGCCGCTGGTGGACCACCAGTTGGCGCCGGCCTGCTGGGCGAGCCCGGTGAACCAGCCGGGGTCGGCCGCGTCGAAGTTGGTCAGATACGCCTTGGGGGCCTTGGCCCGCAGGGCCTTCGCGTCGGCCGCGAAGTCGTCCCAGGTCTTCGGCACGCCCAGGCCGTACCGGGTGAACAGGTCCGCGCGGTAGAAGAGCATCAGCGGGGCGATGTCCTGCGGGACGCCGTAGACCTTGCCCTGGAAGACCGTGCTCTTCAAGGTGGCGTCGTCGTACTTGGCGACGGTGTCCTTGGTGTATCCGGTGATGTCGGCGACGACGCCCTTGGACACCAGCGCGGGCAGCGACTGGTATTCGACCTTGGCGAGGTCGGGGCCGTTCCTGGCCTCGTGGGCGGTGATCATCTTCGCCACCAGCTGGTCGCCGCCGGCCGGGTTGGAGAGCTTGACCTGGATGCCGGGGTGGCCGGCGTTCCACTTCGCCACCACCTTGTCGATGTTCGGGTCCCAGTCCCAGAACGTCAGGGTGACCTTGCCCTTGCTCCCCGCGGGGGAGGACGCGTCGGACTTCTTGCCGGAACCGCCGCCCCCGCAGGCCGCGGTGGTGACGAGCAGCCCGGCTGCCAGCAGCGCGACGGCGGCGGCGCCGCGCCGCCCTGTCGGTATCACGCTCATGGGGTGTCCTCAGCTCTCTTCGTCGGCGGGCGCGGTGGCCCAGCCGGGGAATTCCAGGGGGGTGCGCTGCAGTCCGATCCACTGGCGCCGGGTGAAGCCGGGCATCTGGTTCTCGGCGCCGTGCCTGGCGTGCGCGTCGTTGACGTGCACCTCGCCGGCCTGGAGCTGTTCGGCGACGGACAGTCCGCGGACCAGGTCCCGGGTGAAGACCGAATCCATCAGCATGGGAAGGCCGTTGGTGAGGGCGATCGCCTCGGCCTCGGTGCCGACGACGGTGACCGGGATGACCGGGCCGAAGACCTCCTCGCGGAAGGCGGGCATGCCGGGGGTGACGTCGGCGAGCACGGTGGGCCGGTAGAACAGCCCCTCGTAGGTGCCGCCGGTCAGCAGCCGGGCGCCCATCGCCAGCGAGGGTTCGACGATGTCGCGGTGCAGCCGGTCGCGCTGCGCGGCGCTGATCAGCGGGCCGAGCGCCGTGCCGGCGGCGAAGGGGTCGCCGACGGTGAGGGCCGCCGCCCGCCGGGTCAGGGCGTCGAGGTAGCCGGCGGCCACCGCGCGCTGCACGATGTGCCGGCTGGCGCTGATGCAGGTCTGGCCCTGGAATTCGAACGAGGCGATCATGGCGCAGTTCGCGGCGAGTTCGACATCGGCGTCGTCGAGCACCACGAAGGCGTTGCTGCCGCCGAGTTCGAGGCGGATGTCGCGCAGCTCCCCGGCCGCCGCGCGGTCGATGGCCAGGCCCACCTCGCGCGAACCGGTGAAGTCCAGCATGTCCAGGCCCTGGTGGCGGGCCAGCGGCCAGCCGGCGTCGGGGCCGTCCCCGGTCACTACGTTCAGCACACCGGGCGGCAGGCCCGCGTGGTCCGCGGCGGCGGCCAGCACCTGGCCGCCGATCACCGGGGTCAGCTCGGCGGGCTTGAGCACCACGGTGTTGCCGAAGGCCAGGCCCGGCGCGAGAGCCCGCATCGCCAGATTCATCGGGTAGTTCCAGGGGGTGATGAGTCCCAGCACACCCAGCGGTACCGCCCGGGACAGCGAGAGCTTGCCCGCCTTGTACGGCGGCAGGATGTCGCCGGCGTTCTCACTGACCTGGACGGCGGACAGCGCGAGCTGCCGGATGCTGGTGCCGACCTCGTCCTCGGCCTTGGCCCGCACCCCGCCGGTCTCGCGCATGCTCTGCTCGACCAGTTCCTCGTAGTGTGCCTCCAGATAGCCGCAGAAGGCGCGCAGATACCCCGCCCGTTCGGGCGCGGAGAGCGCTCCCCAAGCGGGCTGGGCGGCCCGTGCGGCGGCGACCGCCCGGTCGATGTCGGCGGCCGAACCGAGCGCGTAGCTGCCGATCGGCGTGCCGGTGGCCTTCTCCTCGACCGCCCCGGTGCGTCCGGAGGCGGCGGGTACGAAGGCCCCGTCGATGTACAGCCGGCCGTCGCCGGGTCGGGAGGGCATGCGGGCTCCAGGGTGCCGGAGGGTGGCGGCATGATGCCGCCGCTTTTTCCGAGACTTAAACTAAGTAGGAGCCGATGGGGGGTCAACGGTCGTGACGAACAAATTTCCCCGAGATGCCGGAACGTCGGGCCGGCCCGCGGGACTCAGCGGCCCCCGGCCGTCAGGAGTTCGTGCACCGGCAGCGTGGCCGCACCGAGGGCGACCTGCTCAGGACCCAGCCGGCCCAGTTCGAGCACCGTGCGCTCGGCCAGGTAGTCCAGGGTGTGCCGCCGCATCGCGTCCCGGACCGCGGGCAGCATCGCGGGCCCCATGGCCGCGCTGACCCAGCCGGACAGGATCACCCGGTCGGGGCCGAGCAGGTTGATGAGGTTCCCGATCCCGATGCCGAGGTACTCGGCGGTGGCGCGGACCGTGTCGGCCGCGGGACCCGGCCGGGCCGCCTCGGCCACGAGCGCGGCCAGCCGCGCCTCGGTGTCGGCGCCGCTGGCCCCGCGCGGAGCGCCGGACTGCTCGGGAAGGCCGGCCAGCCGCGCGTAGCGCTCCAGGATCGCGTCCGCGCCGACGTAGGCCTCCAGGCAGCCGTGCGAGCCGCACCGGCACAGCGCCCCGCCGGCCTCGACCACGGTGTGCCCCCACTCGCTGGTGGTGCTGGTCACCCCGCCGGGCGACCCGGTGGCGACCGCCGCGCCGACGCCGACCGCGAGCAGGCCGACGATGGCCCGCTGCGCGCCGCGGCCCGCACCCCGCCACATCTCGGCCTGGCCGAGGGTGCGGGCGCAGTTGTCCAGGTGCAGGGGCGCGGCGACATGCGGGCGCAGCAGCGTGTCGAACGGTACGCCGGACCAGCCGAGGGTGGGCGCGTGCACCAGCCCGTCGGGCAGGACGGCGCCGGGCACCCCGATACCGACGCCGAGCAGCGCGGCCGGGTCGGCGCCGGCCTTCGCGGTGACCTCCTCGATGCCGGCCCGTACCAGTTCCGCGAGCACCGCGGGCTCGGGGCGGCCCTCGTCCATCGGGTAGGTGGCGGTGGCGACGGTGTCCAGGGTCCAGTCGAAAAGGCCGACCTGGACATGGGTCTCGCCGATGTCGACCCCGACCACCTGGGCGTATCCGGGGCGCACTTCGAGCAGGGTACGCGGCCGGCCGCCGTCGGAGTCCAGCAGTCCCGCCTCGGCGACCAGGCCGTCGGCGACCAGGCCGGTGACGACGTTGCTCACCGTCGCGGAACTCAGCCCGGTGGCCTTCATCAGGTCGAAGCGGCTGGCGGCGCCGTGCAGATAGAGCCTGGTCAGCACGGAGGTGCGATTGTGCCGACGGAGGTCTCTCGTCGTCCGGCCCACCTCGCGCGTCACCGGACTCCCCTCATGATCTCGGTCCCGGCGGTCCGCGTGGTCCACCGGTCCTGCCGCGGTCCCGGCCGGTCGGACCGCAGGCGCCGCCGAACTGCACGACGCCTCCCGGGAATCGCGGGCGACATGGCACATAGTGCCAGATCGCGGCCTTCCCGCCGCCCCTCGGTGAGCGCTCTCCCAGATTTCCACAGGCACCGCGGGACCGCGCAGCCGCCCAGGTCCGTACCCTCAGGCCCGTCCGTACCCGCGAGCCCGTCAGCCCGTCAGCAGCACCTCCAGCGCGGCAGCCGTGTCCGGGTGGCGGCCGAGCAGGGCCGCGCCCCGCGCGCCGGGGTCCCCGGCCCAGCTCCCCTCGCAGCCCAGCAGCTCCGCGACCGCGTCGCAGGCCGCCGGATGGGCGGCCAGCAGGACGGCGCCGCGTCCGCCGGCGCCTGCCGCGGGCGGCCCGGCGGCCGGGTCGGGACCGGCCAGCCACGGCGGCACCCAGGCGTCGAGCGCCGCGAGGCGGCCGGGGAAGATCCGCCCGGCCTCCCGGATCAGCAGCGGCGCCGCTTCCGCGCCGCCGGCCCGCAGGGTGCTGATCAGCGTCGGCAGCCACGGCAGCAGCACCGGGTCGGGCAGCCGGGCGAACGCGTTCGACACCAGCTCCACGACGAAGTCCGCCAGCTGCGGCACCGGTTCGAGCGCGTGCAGGAAGCCGCTGAGGTAGCGCGGATAGGCCGGCACCACCAGCGGATTGCCCAGCAGCTCGTCGCAGCGCGCCCGCAACCGCGCCCGGGACAGCAGCCCGAGCTGCACCTGCGCCGCCCACAGCAGCGCCACCTTGGCGGGCTCCCGCGGGTGCGACTGCGCGAACGCCAGCTCCAGCTGGGTCCGGTCGCAGCCCAGCGACAGCGCCAGGCTCTCCATGCTGAACAGGAAGCCCAGCATCGCCGCCACCTGGCCGCCGGTCGCGTCCTCGTCGGTGAACGCGGTCGGCAGCAGCGTGCAGTAGTGCGCGTAGCCGGTCTTGACGAAGGCCTCGATCCAGCCGGGCAGCGCCGGCTCACCGGTCCGGTAGTACGCCAGCAGCCGGCGCACCCGGCGCAGCACCTCGGGCGCGCCGTCGACGCTGCGCTCGGTCGCCAGGACCTCCAGGGCGCGGGTGCCCAGCTCGTCGGCGAGCCGGCGGCTGCGCAGATACAGCGTGGCGTCCTCGACGGCCTGCAGCACGGTCGCGGTGGTCGCGCGCGGGCCGTACGCCGTACGCCGCAGCCGCTGCTCCAGGACCTGCTCGATGCTGACGCCCTCGTAGCCCAGCTCGATCAGCGCCCGCTGGTGGGTGCCGAGCGCGATGTCCCAGGACTCCTGGATGGGGTGCTCGCCGAGCCGCCGCTCGCCCATGATCGGCCGCGCGGTGCCGGGCGGCATCAGCTGCCGCAGCATCCACAGCACGTCGGAGCACCGCGCCACTTCCGGCCGGGCCGCCATGTCGAGCAGCGCCCGCTGCACCCCGCGCTGCTGGAGCTTCAGTCCGAGCGGCGCGAGCCGGTCGTGCACATCGCGGGCCAGCGGCGGCAGCGCGTCGTAGCCGACCTGGCCGATCCGGTCGCCGCCCATCATGATCTCCACCAGCCGGCGCACGTCGCGCCGGCCGGGCACCGTGTCCTTCTCGATGCAGGTGACCGCCGCGTCCTGGAAGTCGTACGGCGTGGGTCTGGCCCGGTCGCGCATCCCGGCCAGCAGGATCGACGTCTCGAAGACGGCGATGGCGTCGGCGGTCGAGGCGAGGTAGCCGCTGCGGCGGGCGGCGCGCACGATGTCGACGGACCAGCCGAGCAGTTCCGCCTCGTCCAGCCGGTCCAGGACCGGCGGGCGCCGCAGGAAGCCGGTGAGCCGGTCGTCGGCGGCTCCCTCGGGCGCGGCGGGGGCCGGGGCCGGTGTCCTGCCGCCCTTCGCCGGCTTCTTCGTCCCGGCCTGCCCGGCGAGCCGGAAGGGCTGCACCCGGGTGCGCCTGAGGTTCTTCGCCCACTGGGTCGCGGCGATCGACACGGACCCGGCGGCGAGGCCGAACTGCGCCTCGATCGCGGTGTGGCTGGACGGGATGAGGCCGTACTGCCAGGTGCTGGCGCTGCGCGGGGTGATCTCGAAGGTGTCGGCGCCGTGGACACCGAACTCCGCGACCCGGCTGGCCGCGTGGAAGGCGCCGCAGACGTAGAGGCAGTCCGCGGGATCGGTGCCGGACGCGGCCAGGTGCTCGCGCATCCTGGTCCACATGTGGCGCTCGCGGTCCTCGTCCATCCCGGCCCGCTCGGGGTCGCCCGGCGCCAGCCGCCGGAACAGGCTGCCGATCAGCAGCATCACCTGCCGGTACGTGTCGTGGTCGCTGTCGCCGAGCGGGAGTTCGACGTACTGGTGCCACCACTCCGACCAGTGCCGCACCCTGCCGTGGTGCAGCAGGTGCTCCTCCAGCTCGGCGAAACGCGGCCGCAGGTCGCCGATTTCCACGCCGACCGCGTCGCCGTGCAGCGCCGACTCCTCCTCGGGCGGCGACGTGGCGGGCTGCGCGTCGGGGACGGCGTCGGAGCCGGTGCCGGGACCTGGGCCGCGGGTCTGCCACTGGAAGACGTGGTCGGAGGACCGGTCGACCAGGACCAGTTCGACGCCCGGGGTGTCCAGCGCGTACGCGATCGCCTGGTATTCGGCCGACGCCTCGGTGAGGGGCGCGACGACCGACAGCGGTGCCCATTCGGGCGGGAAGCCGTCGACCTCGCTGGCGAACGCCTGCACCGCCACCGGGAGCCGGCAGTTGCGCAGTTCCGGCAGCAGCGGCGCCATGTCCTCGCACAGCTCCAGATAGACGGTCTTCGGCTGCTTCTCCCGCAGCCGCCGCGCCATCGCGACCGCTGAGGCCGGTGAGTGGTGGCAGACCGGGAAGATCTCCAGCGGTTCGCGCACAGCCCGGTCGACGTCGTCGACGATGCCGAGGAGGATGCCCTCCAGCGCGTCGGGTCCGTCGGCGAACTGCGTGGCGGCCTCCTGCAGTTGGGTGCGCAGCGCGTCGAACGGCGCGCTCTGCTGCCCTTCCCGCCCCTCCCGCGCTTCCTGGGCCTCCTGGCCTTCCTGGGCTTCCTGGACAGCGGTCATGACAGGGTGGCTATCGCGTCACGGCCGCCTTCGAGGAACTCCGGCCAGGATCCGCCCACTTCCTTGCTGCGCGGCTCCACGACGCCGTGCAGGTACTTGTTGAAGATCGCCAGGTCCTCCGGTTCCCGCCGGGCGAGCGATCCGACGAGCGAGGACGCCAGGGTGTGGGCGGTCAGCGCGCGTTCGCCGAAGAAGTTGCTGTGCAGGATCGCGTCCTCCAGGACGCCGATCTGCTCGGCGGTGGACAGCGCGGACTCCAGCTTCTCGTCGTCGCTGCCGGCCGCGGCGGCCGAGGTGCGCAGGTCGGCGAAGCTCTGCAGCAGCACATCGAGCAGCGTCGGCGGTACGTCCAGCTCGATCCGGTGCCGGCGCAGCAGCTCCTCGGTGCGGAATCGGACGATCTCCGCCTCGCTCTTCTTGTTCGTCACCACCGGGATGCGGACGAAGTTGAAGCGCCGCTTGAGTGCGGACGACAGGTCGTTGACGCCCCGGTCGCGGCTGTTGGCGGTGGCGATGATGGAGAAGCCGGGCTTGGCGAAGACGATGTTGTCGCTGTTGTCGCTGTCCAGCTCGGGGACCGAGATGTACTTCTCCGACAGGATCGAGATCAGCGCGTCCTGCACGTCGCTGGTGGAGCGGGTCAGCTCCTCGAAGCGGCCGATCGCGCCGGCCTCCATCGCGGTCATGATCGGCGAGGGGATCATCGACTGCCTGGACTGGCCCTTGGCGATCACCATGGACACATTCCAGCTGTATTTGATGTGGTCCTCGGTGGTGCCGGCCGTACCCTGCACCACCAGTGTGGAATTGCGGCATATGGCGGCGGAGAGCAGTTCGGCCAGCCAGCTCTTGCCTGTGCCCGGGTCGCCGATCAGCAGCAGCCCGCGGTCGGAGGCCAGCGTGACGATGGAGCGCTCGACGAAACTGCGGTCGCCGAACCACTTCGGGGCGATCTGCCGGTCCAGGCCGTCGGAACGCTCGGAGCCCAGCACGAACAGCCGGACCATCTTCGGCGAGAGCCGCCAGGTGAACGGCTTGGGACCGTCGTCCACCGACTCCAGCCAGTCCAGCTCCTCGGCGTACTTGATCTCGGCGGGGGCGCGCAACAGGTCGGACATGACGGGGCCTTTCTAGGCGAGGAAGGTCTTGAGCTCGTGGACGAGCTTGCGGATATGACCGGAGAGCACCGGTGTGCCGAGGTCCTTGAAGCGCTCGCGGAACCACGGGTTGACGCTGCCGCGGCCGGAGCTGGTCACCGAGCCGACCGGGATGAATCTGGCGCCCGAGCGGTGAACGGCGGCCATGCTCGCGAACAGCGGCTCGGTCTGCCACTCGTAGAAGTCGGAGATCCACACCACGGCCGTGTTGCGCGGCTCGGCGATCTTCGGCTGCGCCAGCGCCATGGCCACGGTGCCGTCGGTGCCGCCGCCGAGATTGGTGCGCAGCAGCGTCTCGAAGGGGTCGTGCACCCACGGGGTGAGGTCGAGCGCGTGGGTGTCGTAGGCGATCAGATGCACATCGACCCTGGGCAGCCCGGCGAAGATCGACGCCAGGATGGTGCAGTTGACCATCGAGTCGACCATCGAGCCCGACTGGTCCACGACCACGATCAGCCGCTGCGGTGTCGTCCGGCGCGCCGTGTGGCGGTAGTAGAGCCGGTCGACGTAGAGCTTCTCCTCCTCCGGGCTCCAGTTGGTGAGGTTCTTCCAGATCGTGCGGTCCAGGTCCAGGTTGCGGAAGACCCGCTTGGGCGGGATCGAGCGGTCGAGCGGGCCGACGGTGGCCTTCTCCACCTGGGTGCGCAGCACCTCGGCGACCTCGTCCACGAACCGGCGGATCAGGGCCTTGGCATTGGCCAGTGCCACGCCCGACAGGTTGTTCTTGTCGCGCAGCAGCTGTTCGATCAGCGACATGCTCGGGGTGAGCCGGGAGGCGAGCTTGGGGTCGGCGAGCACCTCGCGCAGGTGCATCCGCTTGACGAGGTCGGCCTCGATGGCGCCGAGTTCGGGTCCGATGGCCGGGATCAGCCGGCTCAGGTCCGGGTTCGTACGCCCGGCGCCCGAGCCGGTCGGGCTGACGCCGGGGCCGCCGGGGCCGCCCGCGCCGCTTCCCGGGCCGCCGCCCGCCGGACGACCGCCGCGCAGTTCGCCCGGGCCGCAGCCCAGCGCGCGTTCCAGCCAGGCGGCGTCGGACTGCCAGCGGGACAGCTGGCCGGCGGTGACGGTGCCGCTGCCGGTCGCGAAGACGTTGAGCAGCACCTTCGACACCAGCGCGGCACGGCGTACTTCGGCGGCGCGGTCCCGTCCCCCGCTGCCTCCGGCCTCGCTGCCGCCGTGCGGCGCGGCCTCGGGGTCGGACGCGAGGTCGGTATCGGCATCGGCATCGGCATCGGCATCGGCATCAAGGTCGCCTTCCGGCGCTGGCTCGGGCTCGGGCGCTGGCCCAGGCTCGGGCAGCATCAGGCGGTCGAATTCGGCGGCCAGTTCGGGGTGGCGCTGCACGACCGAGTCGACGGAGGCCTGCGGGTCGAGCAGCGCGGGCGGCAGCCCGATGTCCTCGACCACGGCCAGGCTCGCCGATTCCAGCGCGGGCTGCTCCTCCGGGTCGAAGAGCCGGGCGAGCAGCCGCCAGTACATGACCTGCCGGCGGTTGTCGTGGGAGAGTGCGGCGGCTTCCTCCGTGGTGGGTCCGGTCATTTCCGCAACAGCCTTCCGGCGCGCTCCCGCAGTACCGCCGCCGCGTCGGTGGCGGCCTTCTCGGCCTTGGCCCCGGCCTTGTCCGCGGTGCCGCCCGCCCACGCCCCGGCCTGCACCGCGACGGGCTTCTTCCGTACGGTCGTCTCGACGGCCAGCGGCTGGACGCCGAACACCCCGGCGTCCCAGCGGAGCAGGCCGATGCAGGCGACCGACGCCGTGACGGCCTCGGGGGTGAGCGGTCCCGCGGACGGCACACGGTCGGTGTCGACGGCCAGCCGCTGCCCGGCGAGGGTGAAGGTCAGTCCTTCGTCGCCCTGCTCGGCGGCGTAGCCCTCAAGGAGGACGGGGACGGCGATACGCGCCGGGTGCCGGTCCAGGGGCGCGGTCGCCGGCCCGGTCGCGGTGGGCAGCGCCACCCGGGCGGTGCTGAACGCGTCGGCCGGCTCGCCCTGCCGCGCGTACCGGTCGCTCCAGAGCAGATCGCCCTCGGCGGTGACCGGCATCCCGACCAGGTCCATCGAACGGCCCTGGCTGACGGCGGCCAGCAGCGACATGTGCGGGCGCAGCAGCTGCCACAGGCCCGCTCCGACGACCGTGTCCGGCTTCGGCGCCGACACGCTCGCCCGCACCAGCAGCGGAGCAGCCCCGTCGGCGGGCTCGAACACCGCGTGCACCTGGGCCTGGACGGCGGTGGCGTGCTCCTGGAGGTCGACGCCGAGCGGCAGCAGCCGGCCGGTGGCCGTACCGGTGGCGGGCGCGCCGGCGGCGCCGGGCAGCGTCAGCAGCAGCGCGCGGGACCACAGGTCGCCCCAGCGGCGGGCCGGTACGCGTTCCAGCGCGGCGCCCGGGCAGGACGCGGCCAGTTCGGCGGCGAATCCGTCGAGCAGCGACGCGAGGCGGCGCAGGGCCGGGTCGGGAAGCATCGCGGAGACGATCTGCGAGGAGCCCGCGACCACCTCGTGGTCGATGCCCCGCCAGCCGCAGCGCGCCAGGTCGGACAGCCAGGAACGGGCCGCTGCCAGTACGTTCAGCGCCTGCTGCCCGCCGGCCGCCGGTGCTGTGGCGCCGCCGGCGGGCCGGCCGGTCGCCTCCTCGACGCGGGCCGTCAGGGCGTCGTGGACCGAGCCGAGCAGTGCGCTGCGGGCGGCGGCGAGGGCGACGAAGTGGTCCTCGCCCGCGGCGCCGGCCGCAGCCTTCTCTGCCGCCTCGGCGACCCTGGCGGCCAGCGGTGTCCCCGCGACGGCCGCGGCCAGCTCCGCCAGGCCCGCGGCCTGGGCGGGCTGCGGGCGCAGCAGGCCGGCGGCGAGGGCCTGGTCGAAGGCGTCGACGGCGGCCAGTGCCTCGTCCAGCCCGTCGATGCGCGCCGCGAGCAGGTCGGCGCGCATCACGCCACCGCCCTGGTCGGCGGGAACCACTGC
Organism: Streptomyces sp. IBSBF 2435; assembly: GCF_036815005.1. Taxonomy (NCBI): domain Bacteria; kingdom Bacillati; phylum Actinomycetota; class Actinomycetes; order Kitasatosporales; family Streptomycetaceae; genus Streptomyces; species Streptomyces sp. IBSBF 2435. The sequence continues at coordinate 28,300 of NZ_JAJSYW010000083.1, forward strand.
ATCTCCGGCAGCGGGGCGGTGGTCGGGGCCAGCTCCAGATACGCCAGGTGGCGCAGGAAGCGGCTGAAGACGGGTGCGGCGGCCGCGGTGTCGCCCTGCGCCGGCCGGGCGGTGCCCATCTGCGCGACGAGCGACAGCACGCTCGGATCCGCGTCGGCGGTCTCGATCCGCAGGGCGCGGGCGACGCGCTCGGCGCCGTACTGCAGCACAGCCTCGCCGATCAGGGCGCGGATGTGGTTGCAGAAGTAGCCCCGCGCGCCGCCGCAGGGGCGGTTGTTGTTCGTGCTGCAGGCGAACGCGAAGCTGCCGGCCGCGACCGACGAGACGTAGACCCGCTCGATGTCCGAGCCGCTGGACACCACGCCCTGCAGCCGCCCGTCGGCCAGTTCGACGAACGGGACCTTGGCGAGCCTGCGCGGGCGGGCGGGTGGTACCACCCGCACCGTGCTCGACCTCTCCCAGTCAGACAACGCGTCATCTCCTCTGCGCCCGGGGGATTTCCACGCCACGACGGCGGGACACCACTGAACATAGCGGCGGGCACTGACAACGCCGATCTTGAAAGGAGAGCCGGCCCGCGCACTGCTCGCGGGCCGGGGAAGGGGCCGACGCAGCGGCCGGTTCAGGGGCCGCCCGCGCGGCCGGGCTGGCGGTGCCGCCGCCCCGGGAGCGGGCGCCGGTCGCCGTCACCGCGGGGGCGCCCCCCGTGGTCAGGGACGGGGGACGCCCGGTCCCGGGGGTGCGGCCCAGCGGGGTCGGCGAGCGGTGGAGCGGGCGCCGGGCGGTGCCGGCGGGTCAGAGGTCGAGCGGGGCGGAGGGCCCGGGGGTCAGAGGTCCAGCGGGCCGGAGAGCGGTTGCCGGGCGGCGGACGGGCCGGCGTGCAGGGTGTACGGGCCGGGGCGCGGCACCCAGCCGCCGGCCGCCGGCGACCAGCGCTGGAAGGCGCGCGGCTCGATCCGCACCTCGGCCACCGCGGCCTCGCCCGGGGCCGCGTGGACGGCGGCGTAGCCGGCCAGCCTCGGGCTGCCGTCGTCGTGGTCGTCGGGGCCGGTGGTCAGGTACACCTGGACGACCTCGCGGCCGGCCCGCGCACCGGTGTTGCGCACCGTCACCAGGGCCACGGCCCCCTGCCCCGACGGCCCGGCGGCGCCGGTGCCGTCGGCGGCCGGCTCCGGGCGCACGGTCAGCGATTCGTACGCCCACGTGGTGTAGCCGAGGCCGTGGCCGAACCAGTACGCGGGTGTCGCGCCCGCCCGGCGCCAGGCGCGGTGCCCGAGGTAGGGGCCCTCGGCGTAGTCCAGCACCCCGGCGTCCGGGGCGGTCGCGGGCAGCGGGGCGCCGCGGGTGCCGGCGGCCCAGGTGGTGGGGAGCCGGCCGCCGGGTTCCGCGCGGCCGAACAGCACATCGGCCAGGCCGTGTCCTGCTTCCTGCCCGGGGAACCAGCACAGCAGTACCGCGGGAGCGCTCTCCCGCCAGGGGAGTTCGACCGGCCCGCCGGAGTTGACGATCACCACCGTGCGCGGGTTGGCCGCGGTGACCGCGGCCACCAGCTCGTCCTGGCGGCCGGGCAGGGCCAGCGACGGGCGGTCGAAGCCCTCGCTCTCGATCTCGTCGGTGGTGCCCACCACCACGACGGCGGCGTCGGCGGCGCGGGCGCACGCGACGGCCTCGGCGATCGCCTCGTCCTCGTCGGGCCGCGACGGGTCGGCGGCCAGGGCGACGGCCAGCCCCTGGTCCGGGGCGAGTTCGCGGGTGGCGACCAGGTGCAGCGGCTCGCCGGGGGTGACCTTGCGGGCGGCGGTGCGGAAGGACGGCGCCACGTGCACATAGGTCGGGTCGTCGGACTCGGCGACCACATAGGTGTCGATCAGCGGCTCGCCGTCCGCGTGCAGGGTGACCGCGCCCAGGCCCACCACGGCGAAGCGCCACTCCCCCGGCGTCGCGGGGGTGACCAGGGCGCTGACCTCGACGGTGGCGGCGGTGCGGGCGAGTTCCGGGGCGTCGCCAGGTTCCAGGATCCGCCCGCTGAGCCGGTGCTCGGCGCAGATCTCGCGGCCGTCGGCGGCCAGATAGCGGACCAGCACACCGGGTTCGCCGGTACGCGGGTCGCGGGAGTTGCCGGGGTGCAGCGGGGTCGGGCGGGTGGCGAGGTTCACGCCCTCGGCGTACACGATCTCGGTGCCGGTCCCGGAGAGCGCTTCCCCGATGCCCTCCAGCGGTGACACGACCGCCTCGGGGAAGACCCCGGCGCTGCCGCCGCCCTGCACCCGGGCCGAGGCCGCGTTCGGCCCGATGACGGCGAGCCGGGCGAGCCGGCGGGGCGCCCCGGCCGTACCGGCGCCCGTGTCCGGGCCCGCGCCGGCACCCGCGTCCACCGTGCCGCCGATGTCCGCGCCGGGCAGCCCCCCGGCTGTACCGCCCGGCGCGGAGTCCGTTGCCGCGCCGGCCGGTCCCGGCGCGGGCGCCGGGGTCAGCGGCAGCAGCCCGCCCTCGTTGCGCAGCAGCACACAGCCGGCCGACACCGCGCGCCGCAGGAGCCCGTGCGGGTCGCGGGGCGCGGGGGCGGGACGCGGCGGCAGGACGCCGTCCAGCGCGCCGACCCGGGCGGCCAGCCGGAGGATGCGCCGTACCTTCGCGTCGATCGCGGCCTGCGGCACCCGGCCCTCGCGCACCGCCGCCAGCAGCGGTTCGCCCCACAGCGGGTGCGGCCCCGGCATCGCCAGGTCCTGCGGCGCCAGCGCGGCGGTCTCGGTGCTGCGGGTGGCGCCCCAGTCCGAGACGACCACGCCGTCGAAGCCCCAGGAGCCCTTCAACGGCTCGGCCAGCAGCGGGCTTTCCGACATCGTGACGCCGTTGACCCGGTTGTAGGCGGACATCACCACCCACACCCCGGCCTGCACCGCGGCCTCGAAGGGCGCCAGGTAGACCTCGTGCAGGGTGCGTTCGTCGACGCGGGCGTCGAGGGTGAGCCGGTCGGTCTCCGAGTCGTTGGCGACGTAGTGCTTGGCGGTGGCGGCGACCCCGCCGGCCTGGACGCCGCGGATGTAGGCGGCGGCGGTGCGGCCGGTCAGCAGCGGGTCCTCCGCGTAGCACTCGAAGTGCCGTCCCGCGGCGGGGGTGCGGTGCAGGTTGAGCGTGGGGGCCAGCATGATGTGGATCCGCTTGCGGCGGGCCTCGGCCGCGAGCAGGCCGCCGAGTTCGGTGACCAGGTCGTCGTCCCAGGCGGCGGCGAGCGCGGTCGCGGACGGCAGGACGAGCGCGGTGTCGCGTTCGTCCCACTTCTCGCCGCGTACGCCGGCCGGGCCGTCGGAGACGCCCATCGCGCGCAGGCCGACCGCGGGTTCCGGCTGGGTGCGGAAGGTGCTCGCGCCGGACAGCAGCCGTATCCTGGCGGGCAGGTCGAGCCGGGCGACGAGGGCGTCGATCTCCGCGTCGCTGATCGAGGGCGCGGCGGCGGACTGCGGGGCGGACACGGACCCAGGGGCGATCATGGTCATCCCTTCATGGCCTCCTGCTGGCGCCGCCCGCGGCGTGACGGCCCATCGGCAGGAAGGCCGCGGTGAGCGGCAGGCTGAGACGAGCGTCGCGGAAGGACAGGGACAACAGCTGGGAGAGCGCTCTCCCGATACTCTGTACATTCGCCTGCCACCCGTCCGCGTGTCAAGTCCCAACGCCCCCCGACTGCCCGGAAAGCGGCCTTCCGGACGGCACATTACGTGACATCGCGGCCAACGGCCCCGGCAGGCGGCGATCATTCACGTCCGATCTCTTGACACCCCGGAAACTCAGCGGCAACCATCAGGGCCACTGAGAGAGCGCTCTCCCACCCTGTCCTCGCAGCTCCTCCCCACCCCCGGGAGCCGCTCTCTCCGCTCTCC
>NZ_JAJSYW010000084.1:0-46228 GCF_036815005.1 Streptomyces sp. IBSBF 2435
CCCCCCCCCCCCCCCCCGCCCCCCCCCCCCCCCCCCCCCCCCCCCCCCCCCGCCCTTCCTCGACGGGCCAGTACCCCCACGAGGGCCGCCCCGCCGCGGCAGCGCGGGACGTTCGGCGAACGGCGTGAAACACCGCCGTCATGCCGCGGAGCTACGATCCGCAGCACTGCCCACCGTCTGGCGTCCTAAGGAGCTTCGCGATAGCGCTACGGATATGGCTCAGCAGCGCGGGCGTCGCTTCGACGCAGGTGATGCGGATGCTGCGCGACAACCCGGACGCCGTCGGCGTCCACATATACGGGTCGAACGTGGACCGGGACGCGCCGGCGCTGGCCGCGTGCGAGGTGGCCGAGGTCGAACCGCGTTACGTCGGGGACGACGAATACGCCGCCTTCGCCCTGGACTTCTGCCGCAGGCACCGCATCGACGTGCTCCTACCGCCCAGGCGGCTGGCGGCACTCGCCGGCCGGAGTGACGAATTCGCCGCGGGCGGAACGCGGTTGATGTGCTCGCCGCCCGCCGCGATAGAGGTGCTGACCAGCAAGACCCGTACGTACGAGGCCGCGCGGGCGGCCGGCGTGCCGGTGCCGCCGTGGCGTTCGGTGCGGGACGCGGCGGAATTCCGCGCGGCGGTCGCGGAGTTGTCGGCGGACGGCGAGCGGGTGTGCTTCAAACCCGCGGGCGAGTATTCGGCGTTCGGCTTCCGCATCCTGGACGACGGGCCGCTGCGGATCAGGGACCTGCTGGTGCCGCCGGTGCCGCTGGCGTCGGTGGGCGCGGTGGCGGACGCGCTGGCGCGGGCCGCGGACGAGGGCGAGGCGGTGCCGGAATTCCTCGTGATGCCCTATCTGGAGGGGCCCGAGGTGAGCGTCGACTGCCTGTCGGCCCCCGGCGGGCGGCCGTTGGCCGCGATAGCGCGGTCCAAGGAGGGCCGCTACCGGCTGCTGCTGGACGACCCCGGGATGACCGCGATCGCCCGCCGGCTGGTCCAGCACTTCGGGCTCGCGTATCTGTCCAACGTGCAACTGCGGCACCGCGCCGGCCGGCCGGTGCTGCTCGAAGCCAACCCGCGGGCTTCCGCGGGCATCTTCCAGACCGCCTTCACCGGTGTGAACCTCCCCTGGGCCGCGGTCCGCCTGCTGCTGCGCGGCGACACCGGCGTACTGGCCGAGCCGCGGCTCGGCGCCCGTATCGCGGTCACCGAGTCGGCCACCCAGGTCGACGCGCCGCCCCCCGCCCTCACCGGGCTCGACGGCGGCCTGGCCGCGCACCGCCCGACCGCCGTCCCCGCCGCGCCCTTCCTCGGGGAGGCGCCGGCGACGGCCACGGGATGACGGCGGCGCACCACGTGACGGATGTCAGGCTCTGACGCGGTCCGCGCTGATCAGGGCGTCGAGCAGGCCGGGGAAGACGGCGTCGACCTCGGCCCGCCGCAGGGTGTTCATCCGGGACGTGCCCACGTAGTGCTGCCGGATCAGCCCGGCCTCGCGCAGGACCCGGAAGTGGTGCGTGGCCGTGGACCTGCTCACCGGCAGGTCGAAGGCGCCGCACGTGATGTCGGCGGTGGCGTCGGCCAGCTGCGTGACGATGCCGCGCCGCACCGGGTCGACGAGCGCGTCCGGCACCTGTTGCAGCGTGACCGCCCGTACTTCCGCCCGGTCGTGTCCCGCACCTTCGGCCCGGACGCGGTCGTCGAGCCGCACCGCTACCTGGAGTCCGGCGAGCAGATCGGCAAGATCGTACTGACTGTCCCGCGCTGACGCGCGGGGCCGCGCGCCCATGTCGCGGTCCCGCGCGTCAACGCGTCACCGGCGCCGGCCTCCAGGCGGCGCCGTCGTCGACGCGGCCCGGGCCGCCCTCCAGCCGGGCCGGGACGGGCCGTGAGGCCCGCCCCGACCGGCCGTGCCGGGACGGCGTCCGCTCAGCCGAGTGCGACCTGCGCCGAGGCGGCCAGGCCGCCCGCGGCCACCGTGAGGGTGACCCGGCCGCGGCTAAGGTCCAGCGGCGGTCCGGCAGACCGCCCTGCCCGACCACGTACGGGTCGGGCCGCGGCGGCTCGGCGAGGTCCGGCCGCTGCCCGACTTGGCCGGTGAGGCCGTCGAAGTCCAGCTGCCCGGCGTTCTTGTTGGTCTGCGCGGTCTCCGCGATGTCGAGCCGCGCCAGTGTGACCGGGTCGGAGAAGCCGGCCGGGAGGTCGCCGACGACCCGGCGCCAGCCTGTCCAGTCGACAGGGGCTGGCGAAGGTGAACGGCACATTGGTGGTGCCCTGCGAGGAGAGCATCGCGCGCAGCCAGTGGTTGCGGCCGTCGCCGTTGACCCACAGCGCGAGCTTCCTGGTGCCCGCGGGCAGCGTGATCGGCCCGGGGCCCGCCACCGCGTACGCGGCCGAGGTGCTGGTCTGCCCGGTGAAGTCGTAGCCGAGCCGCAGCGCGTGGTTGTCCGCGGCGGCGCCCGGCCGGTCGGCGGCGGCGACCACCGCGACCGACGCCGTACCCCGGGCGGCCAGCGCCGTCCAGGCCTCGCCCGGCTCGAAGTCGGCCAGCGGCACATCGACCAGGCCCGCCGACACCGGCAGCCGCGCGGTCACGCCCTGGACCGTCGCGGTGAGGGTCGCCGATGTGCCGCCCGCGCCTGCGGCGCCGGTGACGGCGAAGCCGCCGTCCGGGCCGGCCGCCACGGTGATCACGGCACGGTCGTAGTCGAGCGCCGCGTCACGCGGCGCCACCGGGGCGCCGAAGCCGTCCGCGTCGTAACCGGCGAGCCCGACCGCCACCGTGGCGCCCGGCTCGATGGTGACCGTCCGCTCGGTGAAGGCCAACCGGTCCAGATCCCCGAGCACCCGCAGTCCGTGCTCACCGCCGCCCGCACCCGCGTGCGCCCGCAGCACCCCGGCGCCGGGCCGCCCGGCGCGGAAGACCCCGCCGCTGACCTTGCCGAGCGAACCGGGCTCCGCAGTCCATCCGACCTGGTGGCCGCCGGTCGCCGCCGGGCCCCAGGCCTCGTCGTAGCCGGCCACGGCGACGTCCACGGTGAGGCCCGGGATCACCCGGTCGGCCCGCGGGCGTACGTCGAGCCCGCGCAGCTGCCCGGAGCCCCGGCGGCCGAAGAGCCCGACGCCGTTGGGCACCGGCCGTTCGGCGCCGTCCGAGGGCGTGTTGACGACGCCGGCCCCGGTGTCGCCGGGGCGTCGGGCGACGATCTCGGTCGAGCCGCCGCCGTCCAGCACGAACGCCTCGTACGCGCCGAGCCGCGCCATCAGCTTCGCCATGTCGTCGAAGCCGAGTCCCGCGGAGAAGTTCGCCGACCCGTCCACCGCCACCAAAAGCAGCCGGTGCCCGCCGGCCGGCCGGCCGACGGCGGTGCGCGGCTTGGCCGCGTCATTGCCCGCATTCGGTGGGAAGTCCACCGCCGTACCGCCCCTGACCAGGACCGAGCCGCTGCCGATGCCGGACGACGCCAGGCCTTCCGGCCGGCCCTGGAGTGGACCTCCGGGTGAACTCCTGTCGCCACCCGGCCCTTTTCACCCCAACAGCACCGGATGTGACGGCCGGTCGGAGCACGGCGCGCGATCACCGGTCCCGCCGGCGGCGGTCACCGGATGATCTCCCGGTCGATGACGGCGTCCGCCGCGCGGGACGCCGCGTCCTCGGCCGGGGGCAGCGCCAGCCGCTCACCCCGGCACTCCGCCACATGGACCGCGTCCCGCAGCGCCTCCGTCAACCACGTGACTATGCGGCGGAGTTCGGTTTCCCGCAGATCGCCCTCCTCCAGCGCCTTGTCCACGTGGTCGAGCAGGTCCAGCCCCATCGCGAGCTGTACGGACTCGAAGTTGTCCGCCAGCCGCGTCATGTACGTGTGGTCCACACCGTCCGTGCGCAGGTAGCAGGGTCTTCCGCCCTCGCCGGTCCAGGGAAGAAGCCGCAGGACGATCGGCCCTTTCGCCCCCGGCCCGGGAACAGGGGCGGTGCCGTCCGGCCCAGGACAGGCGGCTTCTTCGTTGCTCATGCGCGGCTCCAGTGTCGTCGCTCTGCGTGCTGCATCGGTCACACTCACAGAGTGACGGTGCGACGTCGCCGCGTGCGATGTCATTACCGGTGTCACAAGGACGCCTTACGAGGCGTCATTTCGGTGTCAATGGCGCCGCCTGGCGGGCTAGCGTGATGCCATGACGACACCTAACAGCGCCTTACGAGCGACCCGGATGGGCCTGCTCATGTCCCAGGACGACTTCGCCCGGGCCCTGCGGGAAGCGGGGCGGCGCGCGGGGGAGCCCAACGACGCCTCCAAGCGCCTCGTGCAGCGCTGGGAGGCGGGGACGTCCGTCTCCCCCCGGCCCGCCTACGCGCGCGCCCTGGAAACCGTCACCGGCCTGCCCATAGAGACGCTGGGCTTCATCCCCGCCGTGCCCCAGGCACGCGTCTCGGACGACGGCAGAGGCGGTCTCGATCTCGGCGACTCGTCGACCGGCATAGGAACGACCCGCGGCACGCCGACCGCCCAACCGGTGCCGCGCGGCAATTACTCCGGCGTGTGGCTCTCGCGCTACGAGTACGTCTCCTCCAGCCGCGGCCGGCAGGTCTTCACCGGCCTGCACTACGTGGTGATCCTCCAGCACGCGGGCAGGCTGACCATACGCAGTCTGCCCGGCTCCTCGGACTCGCCGCTGACCATGGACCTGACCGTCGACGGGAACGTCGTCACGGGCACCTGGGTGGAGCAGACGGCCGAGGACGGCCACTACCGGGGCGCCCGCTACCACGGCGCCATCCAGCTGCTCGCCGAGCCGACCGGGCGCCGCCTGACCGGGAAATGGGTCGGCTTCGGCACCGAGATGGACGTCAACACCGGCCCGTGGGACTTGATATTCCAGGACGCCTCCACCAACAAGGCCACCCTGGACGCGTACAACCACCGCCCGTAGCGCCGGACGGTCCGGCCGGCGGCCGGACCGTCCGTTCGCGGCTGGTTCTCCGGCGGGAATTTCCGCGGGCCCCGAAAATCCCCGGGCGCATTGCCCGGGGTTTTTCCGTCCTGCGGTCAGCGCAGCATCTCCGCCGTGCCCGTTTCGAGCTCGATGGCCACCCGCAGCGGCAGCGACCTGCGGTTCCAGGCGTCACCGGCGGGAGCCCGGAAGGTGAAGACCAGCGCCGGCCGCGAACCCGCGACACCGGCTTCGCCGTACCGAGCCAGGATCGGCGTGATCGCCGACCTGGTGCCCGGCGCCCCGCACGACGGCTGGTGATGCCCGCGGGGGCCGGGTCGGGACGGTCTAGGAGACGTCGATGCCGTAGTCGCGGATCAGCGCCTCAAGGCCGCCCTCGTAGCCCTTGCCGCCCATGACGAAGTCCCAGTCGCCGCCCGCGCGGCGGCGGAAGGAGCCGAGGACGAGGGCGGTCTCGCCGGCGCGGCCGTCCGAGACCTCCAGGCGGCCGAGTTCGGCCGCCGAGGCGTCCAGCAGGCGGATGCCGGCCCGGGTGAAGCCGGCCAGGTCGGCGTCCGGATTGACGGTGGGGTCGATCGCGGTGGCCAGGACGAGGCGGTCGGCGTGACCCGGGAGCGCGTCGAAGGCCACCCGCAGCGCCGCCTTGTCGGGGGCGCTGGGCGGGACCGCGGCGACGGCGCCGTCCGGGGTGCGGGGGTTGTTGTAGAAGACGAAGTGGTCGTCGCTGAGCACCGTGCCGCCCTGGCAGACCAGCGCGCAGACATCGAGGGCGACCTCGCCCGACCAGGAAACGCCCAGCACGTTGTGGTCGGGAGCGGGCTCCGGCGCGGGGGCGGGTGGCGGGTTCGCGGAGCCGAGCCGGCCGCGCAGGCCGTGGTGGTGCAGCAGCTCGACCAGCTGCTCGCCGGAGACCAGTTCCAGCGGCTTGCCGTGCGCGAAGGTGTGGGAGCTGGGCCCGAAGCGCGATGTGGTGACCAGGACGCCCTTGTTGGCGCCCGCGTGCTGGACGGTGCCGTAGAGGTCGCGCACCGCGGTCGGCGGCACGGTGTGGCGGTAGCGCTTGACCTGCACGATGATCGTGCCGCCGCGTATGGGGGCCGGGTCGAAGGCGTCCACGTCGACGCCGCCGTCGTTGGAGCGCTGGGTGGTCACCGCCTGCATGCCCATGGCCCGGAACAGCTCGGCGACCAGCGCCTCGAAGGCGATCGGGTCCATGGCGTGCAGGTCGGGCTCCTCGTCCCCGAGCGGGACCGGGCCCGCGGTCGGCGCGCCGCCCACGTCGTCGGGGAGCCGGCCGGGCCGTACGGCGGTGAGCAGTTCGGGGCGGGCGGAGAGCCGGCCGTGGAAGCCGTCGACCAGGCAGTCCACCGCGCTGAGCCGCTCCAGGTCCAGCGCGGCGAAGGCACCGCGGGTCGTCGTCACGGCGGCCAGGAAGATCTGCGCCTCCCGGCCGGTCGCGGGGTCGTGGTCGTCCACGAAGCCGTTCAGCTCGACCGACTCCAGCGCGCCGGATTCGTCGGCCGCGAACAGCTCGCGCAGCGCCAGCAGCACGCACTGGGCGAGCAGGTCGCGGTAGAGCGCCCGGCGCTGGGTGGCCGGGCGGGCGGTCTCCTTGTACCGGTCGGCGGTCGGCATGTAGCGCACCGACTTCGTCTCAGGGACGACCTCGTACCTCGGCAGCTCCCAGTTCAGCACCAGTTGGCGGGCGCCCGGGTCGTACGCGGCGGACGCCTGGCGCGGCAGTCCCTCGGGCCAGGCCGTGGAGGCGTAGAGGGCGGCCGAGAAATACTCCACCACCGCGTCCTGGTCCCCGGTGCGCAGGCCGGCCACCAGGTGCGCGACCCCGGCATTGTGCCGCCGGACGTCCGCCAGCTCGCCGGCCGCCCAGCGGTCGTACTGCTGCCGGTAGCCGGCCAGTCGGCGCTGCCGCTCGGCCTCGGCCGACTGCGCGGCGGCCAGGTCCCGGGCGTAACGCGTCTGCGCATCCTGCTGCGCCCTGCGGTTCGCGCGGCCCCAGCCGCCCTCGGCCTGGTAGCGACGCGGGTCGGGCATCGCCACCGGCCGGGCGAGCGGTCCCGGGTCGAACGGCTGGAGCCGTTCGGAGCGGCCGAGCGCGGCCGTACCGAACGCCGGTGCCCGGCTCCCGGCGGCCAGCAGCCCGCTCAGCGCCTCGACCCTGGCGTCCAGCTCCTCGGTACGCCGCTGGGCGTCCGCCTCCTGGTGCCGGCGGTACGCGGCCTGCCGCTCGCGGTCCTGGCGCGCCATGTCCCGCTCGTACGCCCGCTGCTGGCGCTCCTGCTCCCGCTGCTGCTGGGCGCGCGCCCGGAGCTGGGCCTCCTGCTGCCGCTGCTGCTGCCGCTGCATCTCGGCCCAGACGCCGATCGGACCGCTGTTGGAGCGACGAGTCATGCGGTGTTTGCCCTCCCCCGGGGGACGTGCCGTCCCGGAACCACGCGCCGGGCGACCGGCAGCACACCAGTCCGACTCTACGGCGAAGTCGCAGCCCCGCCCATCCACTTGGCACACCCCGGGCAGCCCGCGGGGGGGGGGGGGGGGGGGGGGGCCCCCCCCCCCCCCCCCCCCCGGGAACCCGGCGGTCATCCCGCCGTGAGCACCATCCGGAAGCGGGCGGCGCCGGCGAGCATCCGCCGGTACGCCTGGTCCGCCTCGGCCAGCGGCACCACCTCGGTGACGGGGCGGATGCCGTGCAGCACGCTGAAATTCATCGTGTCCTCGACGTCCTGCGACGTGCCGGACGGGTGGCCGCGCACGACCTTGCCCTGGAGCAGCAGTTGCAGCGGGCTGATGCCCATCGGCTCCCCGGCCGCGCCGATGGCCACCAGCTCGCCGCGCCGGGCGAGCCCGTCCACGGTGGAGGTGATGGCGGCGGAGCTGCCGACGGTGGCCAGGACGACGTCGGCGCCGCCCAGCGCCTGGAGGGCGTCGGCGACCGGGGTGCCGCCTGTGCTGTCGATGTAGTGGTGCGCGCCGAGCTGCTTGGCGAAGTCGGCCTTGTCGGCGCCGCGGGCGACGGCCACCGTCTCGAAGCCCATCGCGGCCGCGTACTGCACCCCGAGGTGGCCGAGGCCGCCGATGCCCAGCACCGCGACCAGGTCGCCCGGGACCGCCTTGCTGCGCCGCAGCCCGTTGTAGGTGGTCACGCCCGCGCAGCCCAGCGGTCCCGCGTCCGCCGCCGACAGCGCGTCGGGGATCCGGGCCAGCGCGTCCCCGGGGGCGATCACCGACTCGGCGAAGCCGCCGTCGTAGGCCCAGCCGGGGACCTTCAGGTTCTCGCACACGATGAAGTCGCCCTGCCGGCAGGGTTTGCAGTGGCCGCAGCTGCCGCCGAACCAGCCCACCCCCACCCGGTCGCCGACCTGGAAGCCGCGCTCGGCCACTCCCTCGCCCAGCGCGTCGAGGCGTCCGGCGATCTCGTGCCCGGCGACCAGCGGGAAGCTGAGGCCGGGGAAGGCGCCCTCGATGAAGCCGGAGTCGCTGTGGCAGACCCCGCATGCTTCGACGGTGATCCGTGCGTGGCCGGGACCCGGCTCGCGCAGCTCGCGCTCGGCGATCTCCAGGGACCCGCCGGCGGTGGCCACCTCTGCAACGCGGTAGATGGACATCTGGACCTCCCCAATGCCGCTAGGAACGGTCTTCTGCACCATCAGAACACGCCTTGTCCGTCCATGCGCGGCGGCGGGCGGTGCGCAGCTGGGCGAGTGGTACGGCACGGCTCTTGACCGACACGGGTCCCGTCCTGCGAGAATCCGTGTGGCATTGGTGGATTCTGTTCGGTGCTGATCAATTGTGATGCACGCGTGCGCCGTCGACGCCCCGTCGCGTATGCCCTCAACGAGGAGTGGTCGCAGTGTCGGTCAAACGTAGAACCATCCTGGTCACCGGAGCCGCGGGAGCGGCGGTGCCGTCCCTGCCCGGCCCCGCCCGCGCGTCGTCCGGTTCGCCCGCCCACGGCGGCGGGGTCCCCGGCCCCGCACACACTTCCACATCCGGGCGAACCATCGACCTCGGTGACGGGTGGCGCTTCGCGCTCGTCAACCCGGCGGGCATCACCGACCCGACCGGTGCCTACGCCGACGCGGCGGCCCCCGGCTACGACGACTCCCGGTGGCGGACGGTGGCGATCCCGCACGACTGGAGCATCGAGCAGACGCCCACCACCGACTCGGGCACCTCGGGGGGCACCGGCTTCCTGCCCGGCGGCCTGGGCTGGTACCGCACCTCGTTCACGCTGCCGCGCTCGACGTCGGGCCGCCGGGTGTCGATCGAGTTCGACGGCGTCTACATGGACTCGGTCGTCTACTGCAACGGCACGCAGGTCGGCAACCACCCCTACGGCTACACCGGCTTCGCCTTCGACCTCACCGACCTCCTGCACACCGACGGCCGCACCCGCAATGTGATCGCCGTGCAGGTGCGCAACCAGCTGCCCAGCAGCCGCTGGTATTCGGGCAGCGGGATCTACCGCAACGCCCGGCTTGTCGTCACCGACCCCGTGCACCTGGCCCGTTGGGGCACATATGTGACCACGCCCGGCCTCGCCGACACCATCCGCGGCGGGCGCGCCACCGTACGGGCCGAGATCAGCGCCGTCGACGAGACCGGCGCAGGCCGCAAGGCCACTGTCGTCGCCACCGTCCGCGACCCCGACGGGCGCCAGGTGGCCAAGGCGAGCGCACCGCTCCATCTGCCCGCCACCGGACAGGGGACGGTGACGCTGGACATCCCCGTGACCCGGCCCAGGCTCTGGTCCCAGGACTCGCCGCACCTCTACGAGCTGGACGCCGAGGTGCTGGTCGACGGCAGGACCGTGGACAGCTTCCCCACCACCTTCGGCTTCCGCTACGTCGCCATCGACCCCGACCGGGGGCTGACGGTCAACGGCGAGTACGCCAAACTCCAGGGCGTCGACCTCCACCACGACCAGGGCGCCCTGGGCTCGGCGGTCAACCCCGACGCGCTGCTGCGGCAGATGACCATCATGAAGTCCATGGGCGTCAACGCCTTCAGAACCTCGCACAACCCGCCGTCGCCCGAAATGATCCGGGTCTGCGAGCAGTTGGGCATCGTGATGATGGTCGAGGCCTTCGACTGCTGGCACACCGGCAAGACCACGTACGACTACCACCGCTTCTTCGACGCCAACAGCGCCGCCGACATCGCCGAGATGGTCGTCGCGGCCCGCAACTCGCCCGCCGTCATCATGTGGTCGATCGGCAACGAGATCCCCGACTCCACCAGCACCGCGGGCCTGGACATGGCCCAGGGCCTCATCGACACCGTCCGCGCCCACGACCCGAGCCGGCCTGTCGTCATCGGCTCCGACAAATACCGCGGCCTGCCCGCGGCCGGGTCCGCGGCGGACCTGATGCTTGCCAAGCTCGACGGCCTCGGCCTGAACTACAACACCGCCGCGTCCGTGGACGCGCTGCACGCCCGCTACCCGCACCTGTTCCTCTTCGAATCCGAATCGTCCTCGGAGACCTCCACGCGCGGCGCCTACCAGGAGCCGGAGCACCTCAACACCGGCGAGAACTACACCCCGGGCAAGCGCGACGCCTCCAGTTTCGACAACAACCTCGCCTCCTGGACGATCAGCGGCGAGTACGGCCTGAAGAAGGACCGCGACCGGCGCTTCTTCGCCGGCCAGTTCCTGTGGTCCGGCACGGACTACATCGGCGAGCCCACGCCCTACAGCGTCTTCCCGGTCAAGACGTCCTTCTTCGGCGCGGTCGACACGGCCGGCTTCCCCAAGGACATGTACCACCTCTTCCGCAGCCAGTGGACGACGGAACCCATGGTCCACCTCGTCCCCATGGACTGGACCGACCACAAGCCCGGCGAGATCGTGGAGGTCTGGGCGTACTCCAATGTCGACACCGTCGAGCTGTTCCTGGGCGGCCGGTCCCTGGGTGTGCGCCGCTTCGACACCAAGAGGACCACCGACGGGCGGACGTACCTGGAGACCACCGAGGCCACCGGCGACGACCGCACGGTCACCGGCGGTCCCTACCCGGGCAGTTACACCAGCCCCAACGGCAGCGCGGGCAAGCTGCACCTCACCTGGCGGGTGCCCTTCGCGCCCGGCGAGCTGAAGGCCGTCGCCAAGCGGGGCGGGCGGACCGTCGCCACGGATGTGCTGCGCACCGCAGGCGAACCGCACACCGTGCGCCTGCTGCCCGACCGCGACACGCTGCCCGCCGACGGGCGTTCACTGGTCTACGTCACCGCCGAGGTGATCGACGCGCGCGGCACCGTCGTGCCCGGCGCCGACCACCTGATCACCTTCAAGGTCGACGGCGGCTCTCTGGCCGGCGTCGACAACGGCCGCCAGGAGAGCGCCGAGCGCTACCAGGCCAGCACCCGTACCGCCTTCCACGGCAAGGCGCTGGCCATCGTCCGCGCCGGCACCTCCGCCGGCCGCCTCACCGTGACCGCCACCGCGGCCGGCCTGCACAAGTCCACCGCCCAGGTACGGACGACCCGCGCGTCCGACCCCGCGACCACCCCGCCCGCGCGGCTCGTCCCCGGCCACGCGCCGGCCGCCCCCGTCTACCCGCTGGCCGACGCCAGCTACTCCGGGGCGCTCACCACGCTCCCGGCCGCCATGCTCGACGGCAACCCGGCGACCGGCTGGTCCAACGGCTTCCGCAAGACCGCCACCGCCCTGCTGCCCGCCTTCAGCGGCGCACGTCCCGCCGACTGGGTCTCCCTCGCGTGGGGGGCGTCCCGCGCCGTCGAGTCCGTCGCCGTCTCCTTCACCGTCGACGCCACCCACTCCCTGCCCGCCACCGTCACCGTCTCCTACTGGGACGGCGACCGCTTCGTCCCCGCCCGCAACCAGGCGGTCACCTGGGCGACCGCGTCCGACGCGCCCACCGTGATCACCTTCACCCGGCTGCACACCGCGCAGCTCCGCCTCGACCTGACCAGCGCGTACCCCGGCGCCGACAACGGCGCCCAGCGCATCACCACCCTGACGGTCGGCCCCGCCTAGCCCGGCCGTCTGTGACGCCCCTGTGACGGGAAGTGTGGCCTCCGTCACAGGGGAAACGGCCCCCGTTCTGGTGGGGTGGTCCGATGCGCACCCTTCCCGCCATCTCCGCCGTGCTGGCCGGCGCCCTGCTGCTCACGGCCTGCGGAACGGAAGCCTCCGGCTCGCGGCCCGGCGGGAACACCGCTCCCGGCGCTTGCGGCGCCGGTGCTCCCGGCGGCAGCGCGGACCTGGCGACCGAGGGTGTCGAGATCACCGCACCCGCCGGGGGCCTGCTCGGCTGCGGCCCGGCCACGGCCTCCGACACCTTCCCGCTCCGCTTCCAGGTCGCCAACCACGAGGCCGAAGCGCTCACGTACACGATCAGGTTCGAGCTGGTGTCCGCCTCGGGGGCGGCGCTGACATACCCGAAGGCGATCGTGGCGGGTGTCGGTCCTGGCAGAACCGTACGGAGCAGCACGACGCTGGGGGACCCGATGTCGCGCGAGCGCGGCGGCGTCCGGGTGCGGATCGACCAGGTCAGAAGCGTGCCGGCCGACGAGGCGCCCGTCGTGTCAGGGCCGTGCCCGCCCTCCGGTGTGCGCGTCACCGCCGACCAGGGCGACGCCGCCATGGGCCTGCGCGTGGTGGGCCTGCACCTGGAGAACTGCTCGGACCACGCCTACCGCGTCAACGGCTTCCCACAGGTCCAACTCCTCGACCAGCGGCACGAACCCGTCACCGGTGTCACCGTCCTGCACGGCAGCGGCGGCATCTCCACCAGCGCCGGCTTCGACGTCCCGCCGCGCCCGCTGACCCTCCGGCCCGGCGAGAGCGCGACGTCCGGCCTGATGTGGCGCAACACCGTCCAGAGCGGCTCCTCGGTGGACGTCCCGTACGTCAGGGTGACCGCGAAGGGCGGCGCCCAGCCGGTGATGATCACGCCGGAACTCGACCTCGGCACCACGGGGAAACTGGCCGTCGGCCCGTGGCAGAAGAGCAAGCCGTCGCCGTGACCCCGTCCGTCCCACAGCCCAGCCGGTGCGGCGCCCCCTCCCGCTCCCGGGGGGGCGCCGCGGCGCCCGCCCGGGCGGGGCTCGGCGTGCTCCGAACTCCCGGAAGCGTTACGAAAGTTTCGGCGATCCCAGTCCATGGTTCGTCTCAGAAAGGCAGTGCTCCGGTGAACTGATCCCTGTTGAGCGCCAGGGCGTGGCCCATGAGCTGCTCAATTGCCGTCCTCGCGGCGATCGGATGGAACGCAGCTTTCGTGATTCCTGCCGAAAGTGTTGACAGTCGGTGAGGCCAGATCAAAACTGACGCCGTCACCTCCCGGCCCCCGCAGCACCGCCGGGCCGTGGCGCGCCGCCTCGCTCCCCCCAGACTTCACGAGGAGGACCCACCCCCCATGCGCACTCCACGAAAACTGTCGGCACGCACCCTCGTCACGGGACTCGCCGTCGCGGCGATGGCCGTCGCGACCACGCTGACCTTCACCGTCAACGCCCCCACTTCGCACGCGGCCACCTGCAACGGCTACGTCGGACTCACCTTCGACGACGGCCCCTCCAACGACCACACACCCGCCCTGCTCAACACGCTCAAGCAGAACGGGCTGCGGGCCACGGTCTTCAACGAGGGCCAGTACGCGGCCTCGTACCCGGCGCAGGTCCAGGCCGAGGTCAACGCCGGGATGTGGGTGGGCAACCACAGCTACACCCACCCGCACCTGATCCAGGAGAGCCAGGCGCAGATCGACTCGGAGGTGTCCAGGACCCAGCAGGCCATCTCCAGCGCGGGCGGCGGCACCCCGAAGCTCTTCCGGCCGCCGTACGGCGAGACCAACGCCACGCTGCAAGGGGTCGAGGCCAAGTACGGCCTGACGCAGGTGATCTGGGACATCGACTCGCAGGACTGGAACGGCGCGAGCGTCGACGCGATCGTCGCGGCCAACGCCCAGCTCCAGAACGGCCAGATCATCCTGATGCACGAGTGGCCCGCCAACACGCTCACCGCGATCCCGCGCATCGCCCAGGGCCTGGCGAGCCGCGGCCTGTGCGCCGGCATGATCTCTCCGCAGACCGGCCGCGCGGTGGCCCCCGACGGCGGTGGAACCAGCGGCGGCGCGACGGTCGGCGGCGGCACCGGTGGCACCACGGGCGGTGGCGGCGGCGGGAGTTGCACCGCGACCGTGACCGCGGGTACGCAGTGGAGCGACCGCTACAACCTGAACGTCGCGGTCTCCGGCTCCAGCACCTGGACCGTGACGGTCAACGTGCCGTCCCCCGAGAAGGTCATGTCGACCTGGAACATCACCGCCAATTACCCCACCGCCCAGCAGTTGGTCGCCAAGCCCAACGGCAGCGGCAACAACTGGGGCCTGACGGTCCAGAAGAACGGCTCCACGACCTGGCCGTCCTTCTCCTGCACCGCGAGCTAGCGACTCCGCACGGCCGGCGCGGCGGCCCCGGGCTGCCGCGCCGTGAAAGCGGTCAGCCGGCGAGGAGTTGCAGGGTGTCGATGACGCGGTTCGAGAAGCCCCACTCGTTGTCGTACCAGGCCACGACCTTGACGTGCCGCCCGTCGACGCGGGTCAGCGCCGAGTCGAAGACCGCCGAGGCGGGGTTGCCCGTGATGTCGGACGACACGAGCGGGTCCTCGGAGTATTCGAGGATGCCGGCGAGCGGGCCCCCAGCGGCGGCGCGGTAGGCGGCGAGCACGTCATCGCGCGTCACGTCGCGGGCGACGGTCGTGTTCAGCTCGACGATCGAGCCGACCGGGATCGGCACCCGGATGGAGTCGCCGGACAGCTTGCCGTCGAGGTTCGGCAGCACCAGGCCGATCGCCTTGGCGGCGCCCGTCGTGGTCGGCACGATGTTGACGCCGGCGGCGCGGGCGCGGCGGGGGTCGCGGTGCGGACCGTCCTGGAGGTTCTGCTCCTGCGTGTACGCGTGCACGGTCGTCATGAAGCCGTGCTCGATGCCGGCGAGGTCGTCCAGGACCGCGGCCAGCGGCGCGAGCGCGTTCGTCGTGCAGGAGGCGTTCGAGACGATCGTGTGCGCGGCCGGGTCGTAGGCTCCGGTGTTGACCCCGAAAGCGAGCGTGGCGTCCGCACCGTCCGAGGGCGCGCTGACCAGCACCTTCTTCGCACCAGCTGTGAGGTGGGCGCGGGCGGCGGCAGCCGAGGTGAAGCGGCCGGTCGACTCCAGCGCGATGTCGACGCCGAGTTCCGCCCACGGCAGCTGAGCGGGCTCGCGCTCGGCGAGGACCTTGATGCGGCGGCCGTCCACGACGAGGGTGTCCCCGTCGACGCTCACCGGGCGGCCGAGCCGGCCGGCCGTCGTGTCGTAGGCGAGCAGCCGCGCGAGCGTGGCCGGCTCGGTGAGGTCGTTGACGGCGACGACCTCCAGGTCGCTGTCGCGCTCCAGCAGCACGCGCAGCACATTGCGTCCGATGCGGCCGAATCCGTTGATGGCGATACGAGTCATGAGTGTGTCCTTTCGGTTTCGCCACCCAGGTTCGCTCGCGGCGGCCGCCGGTGGCGGCGGCGTGAGCGCCATGGTTCGAAAGGATCGCGCCACAGCCCCGGGCGCTACTCGCCCCTGGTGAAGGTGCGCCGGTACTCGCTCGGGGTGGTGCCGAGGATGTGCTGGAAGTGCAGCCGCAGATTCGCGCCGGTGCCGAGGCCGACGTCGGCGGCGATCCGCTCGACGCTGCGCCCGGAGCGCTCCAGCAGCTCACGGGCCACATCGATACGGGCCCGCATGACCCACTGCATCGGCGTGTACCCGGTGTCCTCGGCGAAGCGCCGCGAGAACGTGCGCGGCGACACCGCCGCGTGCCGGGCGAGCACCTCCAGGGTGAGCGGCTCGCCGAGCCGGTGCAGCGCCCATTCGCGGGTGGCGGCGAAGCGCTCGCCGAGCGGTTCCGGCACGCTGCGCGGCACGTACTGGGCCTGGCCGCCGCTGCGGTAGGGCGCCGCGACCAGCCGCCGGGCCGCGTGGTTCGACGCGGCCATCCCGAGGTCGCCGCGCAGGATGTGCAGGCACAGGTCGATGCCGGAGGCGGCGCCCGCCGAGGTCAGGACGCTGCCCTCGTCGACGAACAGCACGTTCTCGTCCACCCGGACGAGCGGGTGCTTGGCGGCGAGCCTGCGCGTGTAGTGCCAGTGGGTGGTGGCGCGCTTGCCGTCGAGCAGTCCTGTGGCGGCGAGCGCGAAGGCGCCGGTCGAGATGGCGGCGAGCCGCGCGCCCCGGTCGAGGGCGGCGACCAGCGCGTCGAGCACGGGCCGCGGCGGGTCCTCGCGGTCCGGGAAACGGTAGCCGGGGATGAAGACGATGTCGGCCCACGCGAGCGCGTCGAGCCCGTGGGCGACGTGGTAGGACAGCCCGTCGCCGCCGGCCACCAGCCCGGGCGCGGCCCCGCACACCCGCACCTCGTACGGCATGCTCGCGCGGGTCGTGAAGACCTGCGCCGGAATGCCGACGTCGAGCGGCTTCGCGCCTTCGAGTACGAGTACGGCGACGCGATGCAGGCGGGAGGCGGGCACGGGACCAGCGTAAACGCCCCCGTACGGCCCGCGCGGTCGGCGCCCGGCCGGCCGGCTGCGGTGCCGGCACCGCGGAAGCCGCCCGCCGGACACCCCGGGGGCGTCAGCTCACCGCCGGGCCGCGGCGGCAGAGCAGGGACTGGAGGACGACGAGGGCGCCGACCACGAGGACGGTCACGCCGATCACCCGCGGTGCGGCATCGGTGGCCGACGACCCCGCCGATGCCGGTCATCGACGCCCAGGCCGCGATAGTCGCGCCCTTGCGCTGCGCGGGCACGGCGTGCAGCAGGACGGCGAGCGTGTAGGGCAGGACGGCCGCGGCGCCGACCCCCGTGACCACCCGGCCGGCGAGCAGCAGGGCCGTGCCGGGTGCCGCCGCCGACACCGCCGCGCCCACCGCGCAGAGCGCCAGGCCGGCCAGCAGGACGCCCTTGCGCCCGAACCGGTCGCCCGCCGGGCATCACCAGGCAGGCGAAGACGACGACGTAGGTGTCGACGATCCAGACCAGCGCCGACGCGGACGGGTGCAGTGCGCTCGCGGCGAGCATCGGCACGGCGAGATTGATCGCCGCGACCATCCCGACGACGAGGACGACGCAGGCGCACATGAGCGCCAGCAGGCCGCGCTGCGGGTCGGGGCCGACCCGGCGCAGCGCCGGCTGCGCGAGACGGTCCGCGGCGCGCTCGGCTGACCGTCCCGCGCGTGTCAACGGGGCGAACCGTCCGCGCCAAGTCGGCGCCAAGTCGTCCAACAGTGCGCGCCAAGGCCGGCAGCCAATGCTCGGGTGCACAGAGCATCAGGAAGCGGACACGAACAGTGACATCGAATGGACTTTCGGTGATCTTGCTTCACCCGAATTTGGAGGACGCATGTCCGGCACATCTGGGCTGGAAGATCTCTACTCGGTCATCGAGGAAGCAGCTCGGCGGCTGGACGTGGTCAGCTCGCGTGACACGGTCTGGCCCGTCCTGACGGCGTACGAGGACCTGATCCCGCATTCCGCCATCGCTTTCCGGGTGGAGACCAGCGCGCGTCGCGGCGACGACTTCAGCTGCCGCTTCACGATGATCCCGAAGGAGGCCGACCCGTACGGCATCGCCGTGTCGAACGGCCTCACCCCGCGGACGGACCACCCCGTCGCCTCGCTGAGCGCGGACATCGCCGGCCGGTGCCCCATTGACAACTACGGCGTCGACTTCGGGGTCATCGGCGGCTTCACGAAGACCTTCCAGTTCTTCCCGCCGGACGACCTGCAGTCGCTGGCGACGGTGGCCGACATCCCGTCCCTGCCGACCAGCGTCGCCGGGAACGCCGAGTTCTTCCGCCGCCACGGTGTGTACGGCCAGCTGGCTCTGACCGGGATGGACTACGAGAACAAAACGGTCAACCTCTACTTCAAGACGCCCGACGGATATCTGTCGGAGCCGAAGAACATCGCGGCGATCCTCCGTGACATCAACATGCCCGAGCCGAGCGAGCAGCTGGTGAAGCTCGCCCAGGAGGCGGGCGGCTTCTACGTCACCACGAAGTGGGATTCGCCGGACATCCAGCGGATCTGCTTCAGCGCCATGACGCTGGACCCGTTCGGCCTGACCGGCGGCCGTCTTGAGCCCAAGATCGAGCAGCTCGCCAAGAACGCCCCGTCCGTCGACGAAGGCGTGCCGCGCAGGTTCATCTGCTACGTCGCCTCCGCGCCGAGCGGCGAGTATTACAAGCTCCTGTCGTTCTACCGTGCCCAGCCCGATGTCGTGCGGCTGTGGCGCGAGTACGAGGACAACTGAGCCGACTTCGCCAACGGAGCCGACGGGCGTCTGAGCGGCTGATTCGGCCCGAACGTGGGGGGGGGGGGGGGGGGGGGGGGGGGGGGGGGGGGGGGGGGGGGGGGGGGGGGGGGGGGNTTGTGCTTTTATTTTTTTATAGGAGACGGCTGGGGGGGGGGCGGGGCCCCCCCCGGCCCCCCCGCCCACGCGTGTTCAGGTGGTTCTCGCGCAGGGGCGCCGAGGGCCACGCGCCCCTGGCCGGCCTCAGTGCAGGGTGAACTTCTGGGCCGCGGTGCCGTTGCAGTCCCAGATCTGCAGCCGGGTGCCGTTGGCGGTGGCGCCGCTGGGCGAGTCGAGGCAGCGGCCGGACTGGGGGTTGAACAGCGACCCGTCGGAGCGCTGGTTGAACACCTGGCCGCCGACGCCGTTGCAGTCCCACAGTTCGACCTTGGCGCCGTTGGCGGTGCCGTTGCCGACGATGTCCAGGCAGCGGCCGATGGTGCTCAGCGAACCGTTGGTGTGGTGGGCCCAGAACTGGTCCTCGGCGTAGGACTGGCAGTTCCACAGCTGGACGGCAGCTCCGTTGACCCCGGTGTCGTCCGCCGCGACGTCGACGCACTGGTTGCCGGGCCCGGTGATCTGCCCCTGGGCGCCGTTGGGCACGTTGGTCTCGCCGGAGTAGCCGACCGAGACGACGTTGGCCTGGACCGCGTTCTCGGCGGCGTCGGTCGGATAGCCGGCGACCATGACGCCCTCGAAGAACGTGCCCATGTTCCAGTTGCTGTTGTCGCCGCCGGTGCCCAGGATGATGCCGCCCTCCTGGTGCATCGGCGTGTAGCCGCCCCTGGTCGGCAGTGCTCCGTTCCACCAGGTGGTCAGCGCGCCGGACTGCGAATTGCCGCCCTTGAGGGCGTACGTCGTCTGGCCGTTGTTCTTGAGCACGGCCGTGACGAAGGCGCTCTTGTTGCCGGCGTTCGCGGTGTTGGAGCCGTTGTTCCCCTGGAACATGCCGTTCTCCATGTCGGCCTCGATCCAGGGGCCGGTGCCGTTGCAGGGGGCGAAGTAGCAGGTGGTGGCGATGCTGACGGCGTCCATGTGGCCGTTGCCGGTGTCGGCGGGGGTGGACTCGGCGTTGCCGTAGTCGAAGCAGCACGCGGAGCCGACGTGGGTGCCGCTGGCCACCATGTAGGCGCCCTCGGGCTGCCCGTTGACGGCGGTGCCGGAGGCGGCGCCGTGCGAGCGGTAGCCGACGCCCGGCGAGACCCAGATGCCGTAGACCTTGTGGCCGCCGGCCGTGACCGACAGCTCGGCGGCGTCCGCGCCCCGGTCCGCGCCCATGCCGGCGGTGCCGGCCGGCCCCGGGAAGAGGTCGTTGTGGCGGGACGTCTGGTCGTAGACCTTGGTGATACGACAGGTGGTGTCCGCGCAGAAGCTGTCCTGCTGCGCGGCGTTCGCGTAACCGCCGGCGCTCAGCAGGCCGATGTCGGTGGTCCCGCCGTCCGAGGCGCGGGTGACCTGGTAGAGCGGGCCGTTGTACGCGGAGAACAGGGCGCGCGTCGTGCTGTGCGCGGCCACGCACGAGGTGCCGGCCCCGGCGTAGATGTCGCAGGGCAGGGTGCCGGCGGCCTGCGCCGAGCCGGGCAGGCTCAGGAAGGCGCCGAGCAGCAGCCCGAGGGTCGCGACGGCGGAGAGCAGGGCCCGGCGGTAGCGCCGGAGCGGGGAGGGGGGAAGAGCCGGTCCTGCCGCGGGGCCGTGGGGGGCGCGCGCGGCGGCGGATCTCGATCTGCGCATGTGTGCTCCTGGATGGGGGGAGGGAGCGAACTCGCCGCTGGCGCAGCACGGTTGAGCACTGCGCGACGGCTGCGACGGAAGTTACGCGCGCTGGTCGATTGCGTCAATATTTGTTGCTTTTATTTTTACTGTCTCCTCAGGGATGTCTAGATCTGTTGTTTTCGGCGGAGTTCCGGCCACCGCCGGGTTTCCGGCGTGGAAAACGCGTGGGCCCGCGCCGCCCGGTCGGAGAACGCCGGGTGGCGCGGGCCTGCTCACTGCGGGCGGATCGCGCCCGGTGCGTCACGCGTGCACGTGGTCCGTGCGGGTCAGTGCATCCACAGCAGGTACAGGTTGTTCGTGCCGTACTCGCAGATGTAGGCCGGGCCGTGTGCGGGTGCGTCGACGTGCGCCTGGGCGACACAGCTGTCGTACGTCGGGAAGTACCCCATGAACATCCATCCGCTGCCGGGCGGCGGGGACGCCTGCGCCGCCGTGGTGGCGACGCCGAGACCGAGGATCGCGGCGGCGGCGACAGTGGCCGCGCGGGCCATGACCTTCTTGCGCATGTGGATCACAACTCCTTTCCGTGGCAGGCCGAAGCGCCTGCCGGGTGGCCAGGGGGTGTGGTGCAGGGGTGCGCGCGCAGCAGCAAGCTTGCCCGGGTGCGCCCGGCGCTTCAATAGGTCCAGACCAATTGGTGGCCCTGGGGCGAGTGGGATCACCCGTGGCCAGTGCGCTACGGAGGGGAACGCCGTGCGCCCCCTGCCGGACCGCAACAGGGGCTGTGCTGCGAGGAGGCGTCCCAGACCCCGGCGCCATTCATCCGCCGGACGGCTGCCCGTCGCCGCGGACCGAATCGACCGGTCGCCGTGCAACGCGCTTCCCCGGGGGCCGGCTCCATGACTCGTCCGCGGAGGCGTGGTTCCCGGACAGGCCGACCTCGCTTCTGTAGCCCCCGGCCGATCAGCGGCATGAGCATCAGCTGCTCGTGGTCCCGGAGCGGCTCCGCGACGGTCCGGCGGGGCTTTGGCCCGCCCGGGTGACGCGCCCGGCGCAAACCCGGCCGCCCGGCGCGCCGCTTCCGCCGCCGCGCCGCCCGGGGTGCTTTCGTCGGGGTGCCGGGCATACGACGACTCGACAGGCATCGCGCCGTAAGGAGAGATCGTGGTGGCAGCACGTGCCGACGAGGACCGCGCGGCGATGCCCGCGGACCTTCTCAAGGGACAGAAAGCCGTGGTGACCGGGGCCAACTCGGGTATCGGCATGGCGACCGCGGTCGCCCTCGGCCGGGCCGGGGCGGATGTCGTGGTCAACTACGTGGCCGGCCCGGACGACGCCGGCGAGGTCGTGGAGCGGATCAGGGGCTTCGGGGTCCGCGCCTACGCCCACGAGGCCGACGTCTCCGACGAGGACCAGGTCGTCGAGATGGTCGCCCGGGCGGTCCGGGAGCTGGGCACCGTCGACATCATGGTCTCCAACGCCGGCCTTCAGTGCGACTCCCCCCTCACCGGGATGACGCTCGCCCAGTGGCAGAAGGTCATCGACGTCAACCTCACCGGGCAGTTCCTGTGCGCGCGCGAGGCCGCCAAGGAATTCATGCGGCGCGGCGTCGTCCCCGAGGTCTCCCGGGCGGCCGGGAAGATCATCTGCATGAGTTCGGTCCACCAGATCATCCCGTGGGCGGGCCACGTCAACTACGCCTCATCCAAGGGCGGTGTGGGCATGCTGATGCAGACCCTCGCCCAGGAACTGGCCCCGCACCGCATCCGGGTGAACGCGGTCGCCCCCGGCGCGATCCGCACCCCCATCAACACGTCCGCCTGGAACACCCCGCAGGCCGAGGCGGAACTGCTCAAACTGATCCCGTACGGCCGGGTCGGCGACCCGGACGACATCGCCAACGCCGTCGTCGCCGTGGCCTCCGACCTCCTCGACTACGTCGTCGGCACCACGCTCTACGTCGACGGCGGGATGACGCTCTTCCCCGGCTTCGCCACGGGAGGCTGAGCGCCGATGGAGGAGCGTGCCGCGCCCCGCCGGGTGGTGATCGTCGGCGGCGGATTCGCCGGCTCTTCGCCGCCCGCGCCATGCGGCGCTCACCGGTCGTGAGCTGGTCGATCGTCTTCGCCTCCGGCTCGCGGCGGGAGCGGGCCTTCCCGGTGTCCGACGCCGGCGGGCCCCCTCGTCCGCGGCCCCGGCGAAGGCCTGAGCCGCACCGGGCCGGCGGTGCGCGCCGCGGGCTGTTGTTGAATGAACCATGGGCCGCGGCCGACCCCAGGCGCGCCGGCCCCGGTCGGTTTCAGGGCGGCACCGGCCGGTGCGGGCCGGTCTCAGGCCGGCCGTGGTCGGTGCTGGTCGGCCCTGGTCGGGACGCCGTCGGCACGAAAGTGGGCAGCAGCACATGAACGCGCAACCGGTGTCCTTGCGAAGCCTGATACCCGCGGTGTTCCTGCCCGTGCTGGTCTTCGAGACGGGCATGGGCGCGCTCGCGCCCGTACTGGCGCTCAGCGGGCGCGCGCTCGGGGCGGGCGTCGGCGGCGCGGGGCTGGTGCTCGCGCTGGTGGGGGTCGGGCAGATCCTCGGCGACGTGCCCGCCGGGGCGCTGGCGGCGCGGCTCGGCGACCGCAAGGCGATGCTCGTCGCGTCGGGCGTGACCGCGGTGACGCTGAGCGGGTGCGCGCTGGCCCGCAGCTTCTGGCAGCTGGCCCTGGCGGTCACCCTCACCGGGGCGTCCAACGCGGTCATCATCCTGGCCAGGCAGTCCTATCTCACCGAGGCCGTTCCCGCCCCGCTGCGGGCCCGGGCGATGTCGACACTCGGCGGCATGTCGCGGGTGGGCGCCTTCGTCGGGCCCTTCCTCGGCGCGGCGGTGCTGACCGGCCGCCCGGTGCGCGACATCTACTGGCTGGCACTGCTGTGCACGGCGGTGACCGTGCTGGTCCTGCTCACGGTGCCCGACGTGGTGGAACCCGCCGCCCGCGGCGGCAGGAAGCCCGTCCCCGTACGGGCGGTGCTGCGCGACCACCGGAAGGTCTTCCTCACCCTGGGCCTTGCCGTCATGCTGGTCGGCTCGGTCCGGGCGACCCGGCAGACCGTCCTGCCGCTGTGGGCCGAGCACCTGGGCCAGAGCCCGTCCTCCACCAGCGTCGTCTTCGGCATCGCCGGGCTGATCGACACGCTGACCTTCTACCCCTCGGGCCGGGTCATGGACCGCGCGGGCCGGCTGTGGATCGCGGTGCCCTCGATGCTGGTGCTGGGCGGCGCCCAGGCCGTCCTGCCGCTGACCCACACCCTCACCGAGCTGACCGTGGTCGCGATGCTCATCGGCTTCGGCAACGGGATCGGCAGCGGCATCCTGATGACGCTCGGCGCGGACGTCGCGCCGCCCGGCATCCGCTCGCAGTTCCTGGGCGTATGGCGGCTGTGCGCGGACTCCGGCAGCGCGGGCGGCCCCCTGGTGGTGTCGGCCGCCGCCTCGCTGGGCAGCCTCGCGGCCGGCATCTCGGTCATGGGCGCCGTGGGCGTCGCGGCGGCGGGCGCGCTGCTGCGCTGGGTCCCGAGATATTCCCCCTTCGCCACCACCGGCGCTGCCCGCATCCCCCTGCCCCGCCCCCCGACCGCGCCCGACAGGGACGCCCCTCGCCGATGAGGGGCCCGAGGCCGGGACGCGCCCCGGGGTGACCGGGGTGGTGGACAGCGCGGCGGGCGAGGGCGGCTGTGCATCGTTGTAGAGGGGCGGGGCGAACCGGCCAATGCGGGGCGGGGGTTGCCGCACCCCTTGTCAGTAGGGCGGGGCTCGCTTCTAATGTGGTCTGGACATGACAGTCCGGACGGGTATCACGGCAGATCCCCCTCCCCGTTTGCAACGTGGGAAGCCGCACGCGGTGGTTCGGGCTGCGGCGGGAACGGCCGGCGGGTACCACCCCTGGAGGGAGAACCCGGTGCGGAGAACCGCTTTATGGTGCGTCCTGCTCGCGCTCGTCGTGGCGATGACCGGGCGGACCGCCGCGTCGGCCGCCGCCGGGGCGCCCGCCGCCGCGACGGCCGTGTGCGCCGTCCGCTGCGACACCCTCGATCCGTCCCAGGCGGCCCAGGAGACCTTCCCCGTGCCGGCCGTGACCGTCAACGGACGGCTGCTCCAGCTGCATGTCGACGACGCCGACGGGATGGCCTGGGCCAGTATCGACAGCGCCGTGCTGAACGACTCCGTGTGGCTGGACCGGTCCTGGGACGGCGGCGCCACCTGGGACGGGCTGCTGGGCAAGGCCGCCGTGCCCGCCTCGTGGACCGGCACCCGCACCCTGATGTACAACCTCTACGACCCCGCCGGGCACCGCCGCGGGCTGCTGCGGGCCTGCGGCGACGCCCAGGGCGTGGCCTGCACCTCCTGGGCCAGGACCGGCGTGTGCGCGACCGCCTGTGACGGCGGCGGGACGGCGGCGGGGGACACCCAGCCGGTCGGGGCCGCCACCCTCAACGGCCGCACCATCGCGCTGCACACGGACAATTCCGGGATGGCCTGGGCGACGGTGGCCGCCGGGAAGGCGGGCGACGAGGTGTGGCTCGACCGCTCGTGGAACAGCGGCGCGAGCTGGCCCGACGGCTCCTCGCTCGGCCGGACCGGCGTGCCGTCGGGCGCGACCGGCACCCGCACCGCGAGGTTCAACACCTCCGACCCGCAGGGCAGGTTGTACGGCGGCGCCGTGCGCGCCTGCGGCCGGGCGGTGGAGGGCCAGAACGGCAGCTGCACGGCCTGGGCCCGGCCGGCCACCAGCCGCACCGCCGCCGCGGCCGACGCGCTGATGTACTCCTACGACCCGAACACCGCCTACTGGCCGTCGAGCTGGTGGAATTCCGCGGTGGCGCTCGCCACGGTCGTGGACTACATGCGCAAGACCGGCGACACCCGCTACGCCTGGATCGTCGACCGCACCTTCCAGGTGGACAAGGCCGCCTTCCCCGCCGGGGCCCGCAGCTCCGACCCCATCGACGGCGACTTCATCAGCCGCGCCACGGACGACGCCGAGTGGTGGGCACTGGCCTGGCTCGACGCCTACGACCTCACACACGACGCCAAGTACCTCAACGAGGCGGTGACCATCGGCGGTTACGTGAACGGCCTGTGGGACACCGGCTCGTGCGGCGGCGGTGTGTGGTGGGACCGGGAGCGTACGTACAAGAACGCGGTGACGAACGCCCTGTGGGTGCGGATCACCGCGGAGCTGCACAACCGGATCTCCGGCGACACCCTGTGGCTCGGCCGGGCGACCACGGCGTGGACCTGGTTCCAGCACAGCGGCCTGATCAACGCCTCCGGCCTGGTCAACGACGGCCTCACCGCCGGCTGCGCCAACAACGGCCAGACGGTGTGGAGCTACAACCAGGGCCTGTCCGTAGGCGCGGCCGTCGAGATCTGGCGGGCCACCGGCGACAGCGCGGCGCTCAGCACCGCGCGCCGCCTCACCGACGCGGCAGTCGGCTCGCCGTCCCTGGTCTCCGGCGGGGTGCTCACCGAGTCCTGCGACGCGGTCACCGCGAGCTGCGACGACAACGCGAAGCAGTTCAAGGGTGTCTTCATGCGCTACCTGGACGAGGTGAACACCGCCACCGGCGGCGCGTACGCGGCCTTCGCCCGCACCCAGGCCGACAGTGTGTGGAACACCGACCGCGACAGCCTCGTACGGCTCGGCGAGCGCTGGGCGGGCGCCGACCCGGCCGCCCACCCCAACGTCCGCGACTGGCGCACCGAGGCGTCCGCCCTCAGCGCGCTGCTGGCCGCCCCCTGACCGGCGCGGGCCGCCGCCCCGGTGCCGTGTACGGCGGCGCGGAGGCCGTCGCGAAACTGCTGCTGGGCGCGGGCGGGGTGTGGGCCGGCGCGGGCGCCCTGCTCCGGATGCCGCCCGTCCGCTGGATCACCCGCGGCGTCTACCGCCTGGTCGCCGACAACCGCCAGCGGATGCCCGGCGGCACATCCGCCTGCGCGCTGCCCCGGCACACCGCCCCGTACCGTAGACCCCCCTTCCCGCTTTTTGCTGCTGGGCGTGCACCTCGGTATCGCGGTGCTCATGGGGCTGCCGCTGTTCTCCGCGGCGATGATCGTCGCCGACGCCGCCTTCCTGCCCGCGGGGGCGGGGCCGTATCCGACCGGTCGGCCAACTGCGTAGTGCTTTTTTTCACACATCTTGTGTGCGATGAAAGTTTCCTCCACTCTGGGCGTGCAAGCCCCGCACCCCCCACCCGCATCACGCTCCCCGCCCGGAGGACATTGTGAGTTGGCATGCTCCCGCCAAGAAACGAGTTCTGGTCGCCGCTGCGGCGCTGGCCTGCGCCGCCCTGGGCGCGACCGCGGTCCCGGCGTCGGCCGCCCCCACGACCACGACCAAGAACCTCATCACCCACCCCGAACTGGACTGGGCCGGCTCCCAGATCGCGCTGCACCAGCCCGCGTCCGGCGGCGGGCGTACCGTCAACCCCGCGGTCGCCGGCGCGCCGGGGCTGGACGTCAGCGGCTACCAGGGCAACGTCAACTGGGCGTCCGTCGCCGCGAACGGCGGCCGCTTCGCCTACGTCAAGGCCACCGAGTCCACGACGTACGTGAACCCGTACTTCACCCAGCAGTACAACGGCTCGTACAACGCGGGACTCATCCGCGGCGCCTACCACTTCGCGACCCCCAACACCTCCTCGGGGGCCGCCCAGGCCGACTACTTCATCGCGCACGGCGGAGGCTGGTCGAAGGACGGCAAGACGCTGCCCGGCATGCTCGACATCGAGTGGAACCCGTACGGGGCGACCTGCTACGGGCTGTCCGCCGCCTCGATGGTCAACTGGATCCTGTCGTTCAGCAACGAATACCACGCCAGGACCACCCGCTGGGTGACCATCTACACCGCGACGAGCTGGTGGAGCCAGTGCACCGGCAACACCGGGGACTTCTCGTCCACCAACCCGCTGGTGCTCGCCAACTACAACGGCAGCCCCGGCCCCATGCCCTACAACTGGCCCTACCAGACGATCTGGCAGTACGCCGACAGCGGCATCTTCCCCGGCGACCAGGACGCCTTCAACGGCGACTTCAGCCGCGTCCAGGCGCTGGCCAACGGCTGACCAGGCTTCCAGCCGGTACGACAGGCCACTCCCCGGGGGTGCGCGGCGGCCACGCCGGCCGCGGCGCACCCGCCGGACCCCGTACAGCCCGCTCGCCCCGAGCAACCCCCAGGAGGCACGACATGGCCGGCTCTGGACCCCATCCCTCGCGACGCAGCGTCCTGGCGGCCGGCACCGGTATAGCCGCGGCCGGGCTGCCCGGCCGCCTCGGCGACCGCCACAGGGCCGGCCCCGCGCACACCGCGCCGGCCGCGTTCGCCCGGCCCGCCGCGCTGACCCCGCAGCAGCAGGCCGGGCAGCGGGTCGTCTTCTCGTACTCGGGAACGACCGTCCCGCAGAGCCTGCTCGACCAGATCAGCTCGGGCCAGGCGGCCGGCGTCATCATCTTCGGCGACAACGTCAGCAGCCTCAGCCAGATCGGCTCGGCCGTCCAGCTGATGCGGCAGGCGAATCTGCGCAGCCCGAATCCCGCGCCGCTGCTCCTGATGACCGACCAGGAGGGCGGCCAGGTACGCCGGCTGCCCGGCGCCCCTGTGCTGTCCGCGAAGCAGATCGGCGCGTCCGCCGACCCGGCCGCCGCCGCGGCCGCCGCGGGCACCGGCGCCGGCAATCTGCTGCGCGGCGCCGGCCTGAACATCAACCTGGCGCCGGTGCTGGACGTCTACCGCACGGCCGGCGACTTCGAGGACCAGTACCAGCGGTCCTACAGCACCGACCCGGCCGTGGTCTCGCTGTGCGGCCGGTCCTTCGTCACCGCCCAGCAGGCGACCGGCGTCGCGGCCACCGCCAAGCACTTCCCCGGTCTGGGACCCGCGACCGCCGCGCAGAACACCGACCTGCGGGCTGTCACCCTGAAGACCTCGCTGGCCGATCTGCGCGCCATCGACGAAGCCCCGTACGCCGCCGCGCTCGCCGCCGGGGTCGACCTGGTGATGGTCTCCTGGGCCGTCTACTCCCACCTGGACGCCGCGCACCCCGCGGGGCTCTCGCCGACCGTGGTGCAGGGCGAACTGCGCGGCCGGCTCGGCTTCACCGGGGTGACCATCACCGATGCGATCGAGGCGGGCGCGCTGAGCGCCCTGGGGACCAGCGGGCAGAACGCGGTCACCGCCGCGGCGGCCGGCATGGACGTCATCCTCGACGCCTCGGGCGACGTCTCGCACGGCAAGGCGGTCGTCTCCGCGCTGGCCGGCGCGCTGCAGAACGGCACCCTGGACCAGGCGGCGTCCAACGCCGCGCTCGGCAGGATCGGCGCCCTGCGCGGCCGGCTCTTCTAGCGCGCCGGGCCATGCCGGGCACCGGCGCCGGCGGCGCGGTCGGGAGCCGGTCCCGGCGCCGGGCCGGGGGCTCAGTCGTCGATGCCGGAGCGTTCGATGCCCGCCACGATGTGCCGCTGGAGCAGCAGGAAGACCAGCAGCAGCGGCAGGATGGAGACCGCCGCCGCCACGAACAGCTCGTGGATGTTGACCACTTGGGCGGTGGTGAAGGTGGACAGCGCGACCTGGACCGTCCACGCCGACTTGTCCTGGCCGATGACCAGCGGCCACAGGAAGGAGTTCCAGGCGCCGATGAACACGATCGTGGAGACGGCCGCGAAGACCGGCGTGGAGTTGGGCACGACGATCCTCCAGTAGGTGCGCCAGTAGCCCAGCCCGTCGACCTTCGCGGCGTCCTCCAACTCGCCAGGGAAGCCAAGGGAATACTGCCGGAAGATGAAGCAGGCGAAGGCCGAGAAGATCGTCGGGATGATCAGTCCGCGCATGGTGGAGATCCAGCCGAGCGAGGAGACCAGCACGAAGCTCGGCACGAAGGTGACGGCCGCCGGCACCATCAGGGTGCCGAGGATCGCGTAGAAGACCTGGTTCGCGTAGCGGTACGGGATGCGCGCCAGTCCGTAGCCCGCGAGCGAGGCGAGCAGCACGGTGCCGGCGGTCGTGGTGACCGCGATCAGGCCTGAGTTGAGCAGCGAGCGGGCCATCGGCACCGCGGGGTCGTCGAACAGCTCGCCGACGTTGGACCACCGCAGGTGCGAGGGGAAGAAGGCCCAGTCCGGCGAGGTGATGTCCTGCTCGGTGGACAGGCCGTTGCGCACCAGCAGGTAGAAGGGGATCAGGAAGAGCAGCGCGAGCACGACGAGCAGCACCAGCCGCACCGCGCGCCCGAATCCGAGCAGGGCCTTCTCCATGTCAGTCCTCCCTCCTGCCGAGTCCGAACCAGCGGGCCTGGACGACGGTGACGACCGCGATGATCAGCGCGAGGATGACGGCTCCCGCACTGCCCTCGCCCAGGTTCTGCCCGCGGCCCAGCGCGATGTTGTAGAGGTAGACCAGCGGCGGCCGGGCGTACGGCGGATAGCCGCGCGAGTCGCTGAGCAGGTTGTAGAACTCGTCGAACGCCCGGAAGGCGTTGATGACCAGCAGCAGCGCCACCGCCACCGATGCGGCCCGCAGCTGCGGGAAGGTGATGTACCGGAAGACCTGCCAGCCCGGCCGCGCGCCGTCCACGGCCGCCGCCTCGTACAGCTGGGCCGGGATGCGCTGGAGGCCGGCGAGGAAGAGCACCATGTAGAAGCCGGCCTGCAGCCACAGCCGTACGGTCACGATCACCCGAAGGTGCCCAGGCTGTCGGTGAACGCCCGGTCGCGCAGCATCGACGTGTAGTTGTCCAGGCCGACGAACCGGTGCGGGGACACCGTGTTGTGCGCGTCGAAGAAGCTCAGGTACACGCTCCACAGCAGCGGTACGTACGTGAACATCACGAGCCCGGCGGCGAACGGGCCGACGAAGACCCAGAACCACAGCGTGCGGTGTCTCACGGCTTCTTCCGCACCCGCTGCAGCTCGGAAGCGGTCGTGCGGACCACCGCCTTCAGCTCGGTGTCGGGATTGGCGCCGTCCTTGATGATGCGGCTCAGCGCGTCCTGGTAGGCGGTCTGGCCGGCCGGCGTCCACAGCAGCGGCTGGGCGTAGCCGTGGTCGGTGGCGTAGGAGACGGCGTCGGCCGCCGCGCCCTCCCGCAGCTTGGCCGCCTTCTTCGCCAGCGAGATCCGGGCCGGGATGTGGAAGCCGTAGGAGAGCGCGAAGTCCTCCTGGTAGTCGGTCTTGTCGACCCACAGCCACTTGATGTACGCCTTGGCCTCCGCCTGGTGCCTGCTGCGGGAGTTGACGGCCGCCCCGTACGCGCCGACCGGCACGGTGGGCCTGCCCGCGGCGCCGTCCGCGGGGAAGGGCAGCACCCCGAAGTCGTCGCCCAGCGCCCGGCCGGCGGGGAAGGTGCCGGGACCGCCGCGGGCGCGCCGCCGGCCGACGGGTTTCTCCGCCGGTTATGTCCGAGATGTCGCGATGTGGTGACGGCTGGGGCACAGTGAGTGTCGTGGTGTCCCGTCCCGCCGCCCGCCAGGGGGCCGGAGCGGGACGGCACGGAGGACCGCGTCCCGCTCCACCCGCCCGGAACACCCCGTCCGAGACACGAACGGACCATCCATGTCCCACCACCTCGATACTCCTCTGGCGGCCCAGAACGGTCAGCTGTACATCGACGACCTGTACGTCTTCTCCGGTGAGGACAGCACGGTCCTCGTCATCGACGTCAATTCGAACATCACCGGCGTCTACGCCGAGCCGGGCTTCCACCCGGAAGCGCGCTACGAGTTCAAGGTCCACTTCGACGGCGCCGGCTTCGAGACCCTGGCCTACCGGTTCTCCTTCGGCGAGGCCGACGCGGACGGGCGCCAGGACCTGCGGCTGCACACCCTGGCCGGCGACGAGGCGCGCGAGGACTCCGCCGAGGGCGACCTGGTCCTGGAGGGACGTACCGGCGAGCCGACCGGCGGGGGCGGCACCCGCGTCTGGGCCGGGCGGGTCGCGGACCCCTTCTACATCGACCTGTCCCTGCTGGCCCTCGTCAACGGGGCGGTGGCCAAGGGCACGGCGGTGGACCTGTCGGCCTGGCGCCCGCAGGAGGCGCGGAACAGCTTCGCCGGCACCTCCGTCGAGACGATCGTGCTGGAGGTCTCGCACGCGCACGCCACGCTGCGGCCCGGCGCGCGTATCGGAGTGTGGTGCGCGACCAAGCTGGCCACCGACGCCGGCGGGTGGCGGCAGATCAACCGCGCGGGGCACCCGATGATGTGGCCGATCTTCTGGCCGGGCGACACCGACTTCTCCAACCCCGCCAACACCCGGCACCCCTCCGAGGACCTGGCCTCCGCGGGGCAGGTCGTCGCCGACCAGGTGGCCGCGGTGGTCGCGGGCACCGGGACGTCGACCGACCCCGTGGGCTACGGCCGGACCGTGGCGCGCCAGCTGTTCCCCGACGTGCTGCCCTACGTGGTCGGCACCCCCGCCAGCTACGGCTTCGCCGCCCGCAACGGCCGCACCCAGGCCGACAACGCGCCCGAGGCGATGCTTGCCCTGGTCACCAACACGGCCATCCCCTCCGGGCTCACCCCCGCCGTCGCCAAGGACCAGCGGACCGAGCACTTCCCCTTCGTCGTACCGGTCTGACCGCCGGCCCTGACCGGGCCGACCAGTGCGGGGGCGGCCCGCACCGGACGGCCCGGCGGGGCTCAGCCGATCCTGACGACCTCGCCGGCGTCTGCGTACGTCGTGTCGCCGAACGGCCACATCGACGAGTAGTTGCTCACGTAGACGGACCCGTCGGGCGCCGCCAGGAAGCCCGCGGGAGCGTAC
Organism: Streptomyces sp. IBSBF 2435; assembly: GCF_036815005.1. Classification (NCBI taxonomy): domain Bacteria; kingdom Bacillati; phylum Actinomycetota; class Actinomycetes; order Kitasatosporales; family Streptomycetaceae; genus Streptomyces; species Streptomyces sp. IBSBF 2435. Next base: position 31,812 of record NZ_JAJSYW010000084.1, read on the forward strand.
AGCCTGCCCCCGCCGAGAACGGTGCGCCGGCCGTCCTTGCCGATCTGGACGACGTCACCGACGGGGTCCGCGGTGGGCAGGAAGCCGGTCTTGTCGAACTCGGTCACGTAGAAGTCGCCGTTGGCGCCGAAGCCGCAGCCGTTGATGGCGCTGAAGCCGCTCTGCCAGACCGTGAGCCCGCCGGTACGCGGCGCGTAGCGGTACACGTTGGCCGCGGTCCCCGAATTGCCGCCGCCGGTGAGTTCGCCGACGTAGACAGCGCCGTCGGGACCGATGTCGACGCAGGTGGGCACAGCGTTCGAGCCGGCCGGGGTGGCGGGGATCGGGGCGAGTACGCGGACGGTGCCGGACCGGTCGACCGAGTCCAGCGTGTTCGTGCCGCCGTCCGCCACGTAGAAGCCGCCGCGCGGATTCACCGCCAGCGCGTAGGGGTTGGCGTCGTGCGTCGGCGCCCACCGGTAGTCGTAGTCACCGGGGTTGCCGACGACCTCGGGGGTCCGGCCGGTGACGTCCAGCAGCGCTCCGTACTGCTTCTTCAGCACCGCGCTGACCGCCGGGGTCAGGCCCGGCAGGCCGGCTGGGACGAATTCCGGTGACGCCGGCTCCAGCGCGTACAGCCGGCCGCCGGTGTACGCCAGGCTGTCGGGGCCGATCATCTCCGCCCCGTTGAGGAGCGACGCCAGGCCGGTGCGGATGCGGACCGGCGTGCCCGACGAGACGTCCGCGATCGAGCCGGTCAGGCCGTAGCAGTTCTTCGTCACCGGGTCGGCGCTGTCGCACACGGCGGGGACGGATCCCGCCTCGCCGACCAGCAGGTGGCCGTGCGGTCCCCTTACCAGGCCGCGCGGCCCGTTCAGGCCGCTCGCCACGACGGTGACCGGCGCGTCGCCGGCCAGCTCCCCCGGGTGGTCCGCCGCCTGGGCCACCGGTCCCGAAGGGCCGGCGCTCAGGCTGGCGAACGCCGCCGCGGCAGCGGCGGCCACGATTATCCGACGCGTTTTGAGAGGTCGCATCTGCGCCTCGTCTCCTCACACTTTTTCGATCGGCGGCCGCGCGGGGGCCGTTTCCGGCCCGGCGCGCACGGGGCCGGCGGCGCCATCGCGGGGCCGGCCCTTGAGCCCTGGCAAAAAGAGGCGGTCGGCGGGCGTCGCCCGCCGGCGGAGCGTCAGACCCGGGAGCTCCACCAGTCCACGGAGGCGTACGCGGGCTGCCACTGGTTCTCGTACACCGTGCGCAGCGGCGGCGGCAGGACCGCCAGCGTGGCCGCGACGATCCGGTCGTCCTGGCCGTCCAGCATCCAGGGGGTGATCCTCGGCCCGTCCGGACCGCCCTTGGCGGCGTGGACGGTGCCGAAGTTCTGGATCTGCTCCGCCGTCAGGCTCGTTTCGATCAGCGGCAGCGTGTCGGTCTCCTCGTGCGTGAGGTGCCTGCCCAGCGTGCCGGCCAGCGCGTCGGTCAGGTCGCCGACGCGCTGCGGCCCGCAGTCGCGGTCGGCCAGTGCCAGGTCGATCGCCTCCAGCAGCGGGTCGATCCCGGCGTGCTCGGCCTCCATCGCCTCGACCACGGCCAGGTCGTCGGGCCGGTCGGCCAGGGCGACGGCCATCTGCGGCCACAGCGCCTCGTCCTCGGCGGTGTGGTGGATGTGCAGGGCGCGCTTGAACAGCTCCCACCCGGCGGTGTTGCCGAGGATCCGCCGCGGGTCGTCGTCGGTGCCGGCGGTGATCCGCGCGATGTGCGCCACGTCCCGGCGCAGGGCATTGTGCATCGCGTACATCAGCGTGAAGTCGACGTTGCCGCTCATGGCTCTCCTGTGTCGCTGACCGGATGCCGGACACCCGGGTGGTAACTCGCCTCTGACTCGTGTCACGCGGAACGGACCTGCGGTCCCGGCCTTATGACAGGTCTCGGCGGAAAAGTGTGACCGGCGGCGGTCCCCCGGCCGGCCGCCGGGCGGTCCGCGCACCGGGGAGGGACCCACCCCGCGCCGGACGGGGCGCGGGGCGTCCCGCCCGTCAGGCCCGGGCCGCCTCGGCCCGCGGGGACGGCGTGGGGGCGCCGCCTTCGGGCGCGGACACCGGGCCGGAGCGCAGCAGCGCGGTGCAGAAGACGACACCGAAGACGAAGATGCCGGTGCACCACCAGAAGGCCGTGGAATAGCCGTGGACCGCGGCGAGCTTGAGCAGTGCCGGTGTCGGCTTGCCCTTCGCGTGGTCGTCCAGGTAGTCGGTGACGGCGGTGGCCGCGATCGTGTTGAGCAGGGCCGTGCCGATCGCACCGCCGAGCTGCTGGCCGACCTGGAGGCCGGCGGAGGCGATGCCCGCCTCCTGCGGTGCCACGCGCGCGGTGGCGGTCTGGAGCGTCGAGGCGAAGGTGAGGCCTATGCCGAGGCCGATGACCATCGTCGGGCCGAGCAGCGCCCCGGCGTACGGGGAGTCCGTGCCGATCCGGGTCAGCCAGGCCGTGCCGCCGGCGCCGAGCGCCAAACCGGTGCAGGCCAGCCACCGGGGGCCGTACTTGGGCATCACCACGACGTTGCCCACGCCGGAGCCCACGATGGTGGCCAGCACCATCGGCAGCAGGGCGGTGCCCGATTTGATCGCCGAGTACCCCAGGGTGGTCTGCATGTAGTAGATGAGGAAGAGGAACAGGCCGAACATGCCGCTGCCGAGGACCAGCATGGTCAGGTAGGCGCCGCCGCGGTTGCGGTCGAGCACGATCCGGGGCGGCAGCAGCGGCCGCTCGGCGCGGGTCTGCCAGATGGCGAAGAGGACCAGCAGGACGACGGCGGCGGCCAGGAAGCCCCAGGTGGAGGTGGCGTGCCAGCTGTGCGTGCCGGCGTTGGAGAAGCCGTAGACCAGGCAGAACATCCCGCTGGACACCGCGATCACGCCGGGTATGTCCAGCCGGGCGCCCAGCGTCCTGGCCTTCTTGCCGCCCATCGGCAGCGCGGCCCCGATCACCGCGAAGGCGGCGAAGACCAGGTTGACGTACATGCACCAGCGCCAGGACAGTCCTGAGGTCAGCGCGCCCCCGATGATGAGTCCGAGGCCCGCGCCGCTGGCCGCGACCCCGCCGTAGGCGCCGAAGGCCCTGCCGCGCTCCTTGGGGTCGGTGAAGGTCGTGGCCAGCAGCGCCAGGGCGGCAGGTGCCAGCAGGGCCGCGAAGACGCCCTGGCCGGCACGCGCCGTCACCAGCATCGTGAAGTTGACCGAGGCGCCGCCGATCGCCGAGGCGCCCGCGAAGCCGACCACGCCGACCAGGAAGGTGATCTTGTGGCCGATCAAGTCGGCCAGCCGCCCGCAGAAGAGCAGCAGGCTGCCGAAGGACAGCGCGTACGCGGTCACGACCCACTGCCGGTCGGCGTTCGAGAAGTCCAGCGCCTCCTGGGCCGACGGCAGCGCCAGGTTCATCACGGTCGCGTCGAGGACCACCATGAGCTGGGCGACGCAGATGACGGCGAGGACCCACCACCGCTTCGGGTTCTTCTCCGGCCCGGCGGCCCCCGGGTCCGGCCGGGCCGGGGAGTCTGCGCTCTGTGCTGCCATGATCGTCTCCTTGTGACGTCGAACGGACGCGAGCCTCGTTCGTATGACAGGGCCGGTGGTTCGAATGTGACATCGGGGCCGGACCCGGCAGTCCGGACATGGAAGCGGCCGGCCGGGACAGACGCCGGTGGTGATACGAATCGGTTGGGTCGCCGCGGCGGTGCTGGCGGCCGTGGCGGCGGTGGGCGCCGCGCTGGAACTCTCGCCGTGGTGGTGGACCGGGGCGGTGCCGCTGGCCGCGCTGGGGCTGCTGGGGGTGTGGGACCTGGCGCAGCGGCGGCATTCGGTGCTGCGCAACTACCCGGTCATCGGGCACGCCCGCTTCCTGCTGGAGAAGATCCGCCCCGAACTGCAGCAGTACTTCATCGAGCGGAACTTCGACGGGCGGCCGTTCGACCGGGACGTGCGCAGCATCGTGTACGAGCGGGCCAAGGGCACCGACGCGGAGGAGCCGTACGGCACCGAGCGGGACGTGTATCTGGCCGGCCACGAATTCCTGGTGCCCTCGATGGCGCCGCGGCCGGTCCCCGACCAGCCGCCGCGGGTGCGGATCGGCGGCCCGGACTGCACGCGGCCGTACGACATGGCGCTGCTCAATGTGTCGGCGATGAGCTTCGGCTCGCTGTCCTCGAACGCGATCCTCGCCCTCAACGGCGGCGCCGCGGCCGGCGGCTTCGCGCACGACACCGGCGAGGGCGGTATGTCCGACTACCACCTGCGGCCGGGCGGCGACCTGGTCTGGGAGGTCGGCACCGGCTACTTCGGCTGCCGTACCGGGGACGGTGACTTCGACCCGGGGAAATTCGCCGACAAGGCGGCCCACCCGAACGTGAAGTGCGTCTCGCTCAAGCTCTCCCAGGGCGCCAAGCCCGGTATCGGCGGAGTGCTGCCGGGCGCGAAGGTCAACGCGGAGATCGCCGGGGTCCGCGGCGTTCCCGAGGGGCGGACCGTGGTCTCGCCGCCCTACCACCGGGTGTTCTCCACGCCCCGGGAACTCGTCCGCTTCATCGCCCGGATGCGGGAGCTGTCCGGCGGCAAGCCGGCCGGCTTCAAGCTCTGCGTGGGCTCGCGGGGCCAGTTCCTCGCGGTCTGCAAGGCGATGATCGAGGAAGGCACGGCGCCCGACTTCATCATCGTGGACGGCGCGGAGGGCGGTACGGGCGCGGCCCCGCTGGAATTCGCCGACAACATCGGGACACCGCTCACCGAGGGCCTGATCACCGTGCACAACGCGCTGGTCGGCGCCGGCCTGCGGGACCGGGTCAGGATCGGCGCCAGCGGCAAGATCGCCACCGGCAGCGATCTGGTCAAGCGGCTGGCCCAGGGCGCCGACTACGGCAATGCGGCCCGCGCCATGATGTTCGCCGTCGGCTGTATCCAGGCCCAGCGCTGCCACACCAACACCTGCCCGTCCGGCGTCACCACCCAGGACCCCCGCAGGGCCCGCGCCCTGGACGTCGGGGACAAGACCGAGCGGGTCCGGCGCCTCCAGGAGGCGACCGTGGCCAGCGCCCTGCAGATCATGGCGGCCATGGGCGTCACCGACCCCGCCGATCTGCGCCCGCACATGCTGCGACGGCGTACCGACCCGCAGACCGTGCGCTCCTACGACGAGCTGTACGACTGGCTGGCCCCCGGCCAGCTGCTGGCCGAGCCCCCCGAGTCGTGGGCGGCCGACTGGGCGGCTGCCGACCCCGACCGCTTCGCCGTCTGAGCGGTACGGGCGGGGCGTTACGGGCAGGGCGGGCGCGCGGCTCGGACCGTCCGGGCGGGCCGGAAGACCCGGCGCGCCCGGACGGTGCGGGCTGTCCCGGCCGCCTGGTCCATGACACCCGCCATCCGATCCACCATCCGACGATCCCCCATCCGATCCGGAGGACCCCGTGGCCCGAACCGTAGCCCGCGTCATCGTGGACGCACTGAGCGAACTCGGCGTCAGCCAGGTGTTCGGCGTCGTCGGCGACGCCCTCAACCCGCTGACCGACGCCATCCGTACCACCGAGGGCGTGGAGTGGGTGGGCTGCCGGCACGAGGAGGCCGCGGCCTTCGCCGCCGGCGCCCAGTCCCAGCTGACCGGCCGCCTCGGGGTGTGCATGGGCACGGTCGGCCCCGGCTCCGTGCACCTGCTCAACGGGCTCTACGACGCGGCCAAGAGCCGTACGCCCGTGCTGGCCATCGCGGGGCAGGTGCCGCTGACCGAGCTGGGCAGCGACTACTTCCAGGAGGTCGACAACGACGCCCTCTTCAACGACGTCGCGGTCTTCCGGGCGACCATCACCTCGCCCGACCAGCTCCCGCTGCTGCTGGAGACGGCGGTGCGCAACGCCCTGGGGCGCAAGGGCGTCGCCGTCCTCACGGTGCCCGGCGACATCGGCGACCGCGAGGTGAGCGCCGACCGCCCGGCCCGCTTCTCCCTCACCGCCCCGACCACCCGGCCCGAGGAGGACGCCGTCCGCAGGGCCGCCGAGCTGCTGGACCGGGCCGACCGCGTCACCCTGCTGGTCGGCAAGGGCTCCCGGGCCGCGCGCGAGGACGTCATGGCGCTGGCCGACCGGCTGGCGGCGCCCATGGTGCTCACCTTGAAGGCCAAGGAGGGCCTGGAGGGTGACAACCCCTTCCAGGTCGGCCAGACCGGGCTGATCGGCAACCCCGCGGCGGCCTCGGCCCTGGAGGACGCCGACACGCTGCTGATGCTGGGCACCGACTTCCCCTACCGGGACTGGTATCCGCAGGGCCGCACCGTCATCCAGGTGGACACCGAGGCCGCGCACATCGGGCGCCGCATCCCGGTGGAGATCGGCCTGGTCGGTGACGTGGGCGCCACCGTACGCGACCTGCTCGCCCGGCTGACCGCGCAGCCGCCGGGGGCGGGCGGCGCCCGGGACCGCGGTCACCTGGACAAGGCCCGTGAACGCTTCGCCTCCTGGCGCGAGGGACAGGCCAAACTCGCCGCCCCGGACCACGACAAGGGCCTGGTCGGGCGGCTGCGTTCCGCGGTGGACAACCGGCAGCACGACATCCGCCCCGAGGCGCTGGCCGCCGCGGTGGACCGGGCCGCCGCCGAGGATGCGGTCTTCACCTCGGACACCGGTATGGCCACGGTGTGGCTGTCCCGCTTCGTCGAGATGCGCGGCTCGCGCCGGCTGCTGGGCTCGTTCAACCTCGGCTCGATGGCCAACGCCATGCCCCAGGCGCTGGGCGCCCAGTGCCTGGACCGGGAGCGGCAGGTGGTGGCCTTCTGCGGCGACGGCGGCCTGAGCATGCTGCTGGGCGACCTGATGACGCTGAAGACGCACGCGCTGCCCGTCAAGCTCGTCGTCTTCGACAACCGCCGGCTGGGCATGGTCAAGCTCGAACAGGAGCAGTCAGGGCTCCCGGAGTTCGGCACCGTCCTGGACAACCCCGACTTCGCCGCGATCGCCACCGCCATGGGCATCACCGGTGTCCGTGTGACCGACCCGGCGGAGCTGGACGACGCCGTGCGGACCGCCTTCGCGACCCCGGGGCCCGTGCTGCTCGACGTGCTCACCAACCCGGACGAGGTGGCCGTGCCCGGCAAGCCCACCGTCGAGCAGGGCTGGGGCTTCGCGGTGGCCAAGATGAAGGAACTCGTACGCAGCCGCGGGGACGACAGCGCGCAGGACTGACCCACCCGGTGAGGCACCTGCCGGGGAATTGCCGGGCACCGCCGAATGCGGGATGCCACCCCGCTTTTGTTTTCACAGTTTGATCCCGCCACGGCGGGTAAGAGCGACCTTGGAAGGAACGCCGGAAAATCCCGGCGGATCTCCGCGGTACGGAGTGGCCGTACCGCAAATCAATGACATGGAAGAGGAATCCCCACATGTACATAGGCCTTGGAACCGTCGTGCTGATTCTGGTGATCGTGGCCGTCGTCATGCTTCTGCGCCGCAGCTGAACTACCGCTGCCGGAGCACCGCAGCGGCATGTCGCACGAACCGACACCCCCGGTGCCCTCCGATCCGCCGTACCCGGCAACCGGGGCGGGCGGCTCGTCAGGGCAGGGGGGTGCGGTGCAGGTTGATGAGCAGGCGCCAGACCCGGTGGGCGATCTGGGCGGGGGTGGCCTCGATGTGGCCGTGCAGCCAGTCGGCGAGCACCCCGGCGAAGGTCGCGGCCACGGCCGAGGCGACCAGGTCCGGCTCCGGCGCACCGGCCAGGGCGCGCTCCGTACGGCTGCGGGCGCGCAGATCCTGGTGCAGTACCTGGCCGAGCGGGCCGCTGCCGCCCGGGCTCAACAGCTCGCGGTAGAGGCCGGCGTGGGAAGCGAGCCGGTCGAAGAAGGCCGGCAGGGCGGGCGGCGGAGCCGCCGGATCGGGTGTCCCGCGCCACGCGTGCAGGGCGTCCACGGCTTCCCGGACGATGTCGGCGCACGCGTCGACGCCGAGCGCCTCCAGATCGGCGTAGTGCAGGTAGAAGGTGGCGCGTCCGACTCCCGCCCGGCGCACCAGGGCGGCGACGCTGACCTCGGCCAGTGGCCGGTCGGCGCACTCCTCCAGCAGCGCGCGGCTCAGCTTGGCCCGGGTCCTTGCAGTACGGGGATCGGCCTGCGCGCCGGTCATCCGGCCACCAGCACGGCGGCGAGCGCCAGGGCGCCGGGCAGTGCCTGGGCGGCGAGGATCCGCCGGTTGGCGGTGAACCCGCCGTACAGCCCGGCGACGAGCACGCAGACGAGGAAGAAGACCTGGGCGCGGAAGCCGGTCGGGTCCGCCGCGGCCAGTCCCCATATCAGCCCGGCGGCCAGAAAGCCGTTGTAGAGGCCCTGGTTGGCGGCGAGCGGGGCGGTGGCGCGGGCCATGTCCGCGTCGAAGCCGGAGAGTCCGCGGCCCGGCGGCCTCTCCCACAGGAACATCTCCAGGACCAGGAAGTACGCGTGCAGCGCGGCCACCAGGCCCACCAGTACGTTCGCGGCCGTCCCCATGGCGGTACCCCCACTCGTTGCGCGGTCATGGACAGGTGTCCACCATACATGGACACCTGTCCATGAACCAGAGGGTGTGCCGACGGCCGTCCGGGCCGCGCCGGGCGAACTCGGCTGCACCCGGCGGGGTACGCGGTGGTCTACTGGGCCGCTGTCGGCGGGAAACCCGAACGGGCGGCTCCCCGCCGCCCACGCCGTCAGGGAGATTCACCTGGAGAACGAAACGGCCATCGAAGCACGCGCCTCCGACCGGCTGATCCACTTTTCCGACGCGGTCGTCGCGATCGCCATCACCCTGCTCGCGCTGGAACTCCCGGTGCCCGCCGGCCGCGACGTCTCGGCATTCTGGAAGTCGCTGCTCAGTCTTGTCGCGATCTCCGCTTCGCCAGGCGGCCGCCACCGTATTTTCCGGGCCGCCGAACGTATCGGCACTCTGCTGCGGATGATCAATATGTTCTGGCTGATGATGATCATCCTGAATCCGCTCGCGACGAAGATGCTCACCACCGAGGACCACGACAGTCTCAGCCCGCATGCCCTGCGGTACGGCTTCTACGCCCTTCTCCAGACGCCGGCAGCCGTCGCGCTGGTGGTGATCGCCCGCCGTCTGGCGGCTCGTCATCTGCTCGTCGGCGGGGACCGGCCGATTTTCCGCGGGCAAGGGGGAGGAGCCGTACGGCATCATCCTCGGCTTCGGGCTGCCCATCCCGGTCTTCTTCTTCGCCATGTACGGCTGGGCACTGTGGATCGCAGGACCGGTGCTGGCCAAGCGGATCCAGCGGCCGCTGCGCGAGCGGCGGCGCGGGTCCCGGGACGCCTGGCCTCCCGGACCTTGTGGCGGCCCGACCTCCTGGGCGCCCTGGTCGCCACCGGGCTTCGCTGCGCGTTCCCTTGACGCTCGTCACACCCTCTCCTACATTCACCTCAGTACCAGTCGAGTGAATCGTTTCAGACGTCCTCTGTGCCCTCCGCCCCCAAGGAGTGTCGACGCTATGAACGTTCCCCGCCCGTTACCCCGACGGTCGTCCCCACGCCAGCTGCGCCGCGTTTGGATCGTTTCTGTGGTCGCCGCGGTGTGCGCGGCCTTCGGTTTCTCCGCCGGAGCCGCCGACGCGGCCGGCCCCGCGCGTGCCGCCGCCCCCGCCCGTGCCGCAGGACCGGCGGCGCCTGCCTCACCTGCCGCGATGGCCGGGCGGTCCGCCGGGGACGCGTACATCCTCGCCCCCTCGACCCGCACCCTCGCGCCGGTCGCGGTCCAGAGCACAGCCGGCTCGGTGTCGTCGCCGCAGAACGTGCTCTCCGGCGCCTCCACCCGGATCTCCGGCGCCAACTCCGCCCTGGTGCTCGACTTCGGCAAGGAGGTCGGCGGCCTGGTCACCCTGACATTCGCCGGCGCCGGCGCGGCCGGGCAGCGGGTCGGCCTGGCCTTCACCGAGTCGTCGCTCTACGTCGGCCCCACCAGCGACCTGAGCAGCGGCGCCGCCTTCTCCGGCACGGGCACCGACGGGGCCCTGGCCACCACCGTCAACGGCGCCGGCGCGTACACGATGCCGGCCGACAAGCTGCGCGGCGGCTTCCGCTACCTGACGGTCTTCCTGTCGTCCTCCGGCTGGGTGGACCTCAACGGCGTCTCGCTCGCCTTCACCGGCGCCGCCGGGATGGCCGACCCGAGCGCATACACCAACTACTTCTTCTCAAACGACGCCCAGCTCAACAAGATCTGGTACGCGGGCGCCTACACCGTGCAGATGGACACCATCGACCCGGCGCAGGGCCGCGTCTGGCCGCCGCCGTCCACCGGGTGGGAGAACAACGGGCTGGTCGGCGCGGGGTCGAGTGTGCTTGTGGACGGCGCGAAGCGCGACCGCTCCGTGTGGTCGGGCGACCTGGGCGTCTCGCTGCCCACCGAGTACGTCTCCACCGACGACATCGCCTCCAGCCGCAACGCGCTGACCACGCTCTACCAGCACCAGAACAGCAGCAGCGGTGAGCTGGAGTACGGCGGGCCGCAGTTCAACTTCTACGGCTCCGACACCTACCACGCGTGGGCGCTCATCGGCACGGCGTCGTATTACACGTACTCCAACGACAAGGCCTGGCTGGACACGTACTGGAGCCAGTTCAAGCTCGGCATGGGTTTCATCACCGCCAAGATCGACGGCAACGGCCTGCTGAACGTCACCGGCACCAGTGACTGGGCGCGCGGCGGCCAGGGCGGCGAGAACATCGAGGCCAACTCCCTGCTCTACAAGGCGCTCACCGGCGGCGCCGTCCTGGCGGGCGCGGAGGGCGACAGCGCGGACGCCGCCGCCTGGCAGCGGCAGGCGGCCACCCTCAAGGCGGCGGCCAACCAGCGGCTGTGGAACGCCGCCGTGGGCCTCTACCGCGACAACCCGGCCAGCACCCTCTACCCGCAGGACGGCAACTCCCTTGCCGTCTGGTACGGGTTGACCGACAGCCCCGCCAAGAACACCGCCATCGCCCACGGCCTGGCCACCCGGTGGAACGACCACGGGGCGGCCAGCCCGGAGAAGGACGGCGGTGCGATCGGCACCTTCCCCGGCTCGATGGAGGTCCAGGCGCACTTCACCGCCGGTGACGACGTCAACGCGCTGGCCCTGATCCGCCGCGAGTGGGGCGGCATGCTGGGCAGCCCCACGGGCACGGGCAGCACGTTCTGGGAGGGCCTGCGCAGCGACGGGACCTTCGACTACGGCGGCACCTACATGAGCCTGGCGCACGGCTGGGCCACCGGCCCGACCTCGGCCCTCACCTTCTCCGTGCTCGGCCTCGCCCCGACCGGCACCGCGCAGTACACCTTCGCGCCGCACCCGGGCGACCTGACCCACGTCGAGGGCACCATCAGGCTGCCGCAGGGCACCGTGACCGGCTCGTGGGACTACGACGCGGCGGCCGGCACCCTCGCCGAGACCCTGGCGAGCCCGGCCGGCAGCACCGGGACGATCGGCGTCCCGACCTACGGGTCCAGCGCCGTCGCCATCACCGTCAACGGCGCGTCCGTCTGGAGCGGCGGCGCCTTCCACCCGGTGCCGGGCATCACCGGCGGCTCCACGGACGGCAGTTACGTCTACCTCACCGGTGTGGCCGCCGGCAGCCGTACCGTCTCGGCCGTCAACGTCGGCGCGCCCGCCGCCTTCGCGACCTCGGTCAGCGGGAACGCGCTGCCCGCCGGCTACACGCTGTGCGCCGCCGAGGGCGGCACCTGCACCCCGTCGGGGACCCAGGTGATGGCCTACGGCGCCGGGGCGTACGCCTACCGTACGGTCAGCGGCGCGACGGCCTGCGCCGGCAGCTCCTACGGCGGCGCGGACCCGGCCTACAACGTCGTGAAGTCCTGCTACCTCGCCCCGTCCGGCGGCCCCGCGGGCTACACGTCCTGCGCGGCGGAGAAGGGCACCTGCGCCGTCAGCGGCACCCGCGAGGTGGCCTACGGCGCGGGCGGGGCCTTCCGCTTCCAGACCGTCACCGGCAGCGTCGCCTGCACCAATGCCGCCTTCGGCACCGACCCGCTCTTCAACGCGGCGAAGAGCTGCTACGCCGCCCCGGCCGGCGCCCCCGCGGGCAACTGGACGGCGTGCGCCGCGGAGCACGCCGCCTGCGCGGCCACCGGCGTCCAGCCGATCGCCTTCGGCGCCGACGGAGCCTTCTGGCAGGGCCGTTCGAACGGCTCGACCACCTGCGACAACGACACGCTCGGCGTCGACCCGATCTTCCAGGTCGCCAAGAACTGCTACCTCTACACCGGCGCCCCCACCGGCTTTGGCGCCACCTGCGCGGCTGAGAACGCCACCTGCTCCTTCGCCGGCCAGCGCACCGTCGCCTTCGGCGCCGGCGGCGACTACCTCTACAGGTCCTTCACCGGGGGCACCCCCTGCACCACCGCCGCCTTCGGCTCCGACCCGCTGCCGGGCATCGCCAAGAAGTGCTACACGACGTCCTGACCTCCTCGTCCCGGGACCGCGGAACCGGCCTTTTCCGGCTCCAGGACGGACAACAACCGGCCTAGGGCTTCTCTTTTGGCCTGCGATGCCTTGTCATGGCCATGATTGCTCAGTAGTGCTCGACGCGTGGCCCCCTGCCCCCTCCGAGAGGATCGCATCAGCGTGAGAAGCCTGAAGTCCACGGCGGCCGTCTTCGCCGCCACCGCAGCCATGGTGCTCGGCGGCGGTCTGGGCACCGCCGCCGCCAGCCCCGCGCACACCGCCGCGAGCCCCCGGGCCGCCGCCGCGCTGTGCAGCTCGACCGCCGTCTCCGGTCTCGCCGTCAGCGGGGCCCTGCCCGCGGCGGAGGTCCAGCGCCAGCTCGCCTCCCGCACCGCCCAGCACCGCGCGCAGTACGGGATCGCCGCCAAGGGCCCGCTCGGCACCGTCGCCGGCGACGCCGTGGGGCAGCCGCGGGTGGACATCCACCCGGCGCAGGGCACCTCGTTCAAGTCGGCGTCCGGCGCGGACGGCTCCTGCGCCACGCAGTCGGTCTCCACCCAGCTCACGGTCGCCGACACCGCCACCACCATCTACACCCCGACGATGTACCCGCCCGGCGGCTCCTGCGTCGAACTGGTCACCGTCTACACGAAGTCCGTCCGATCGGTCTCCGCCTGGGACTGGTGCAAGAGCGTCAACTTCGCGGCCTCGGTGACCATCAACAGCTCCTTCCTGAGCACCTACACGAACGGCTCCGGCGCCTACACCGGGCGCGTCATCAGGACCTCCGCGGCCGCCAACACCTGGACCGCGGCGCTCTACAACTACTCCACCGCCCGCTGGGACACCCTGTTCACCCAGTCGGGCACCAACAAGTCCGGCCGCACCGACGGCTGGGACATCGAGGAGCTGTACTCCACGGTCGGATCCTCGGGCCGGGCGTACTCCTGCGACGACATGGCCGGCGTCACCTTCGAGTCCAGCAGCATCTCGGTGCGCAACAACGGCGTCTGGTCCAGTGCGAGTCCGGCGAATTCGGACACGCACTACGACCAGCCGAACAGCGCCTTCTACTGCCCGGCCCGCAGCTACCAGATGATCAGCGTCTACGACCACTGGAAGGCCGTCGGCTGATCCGGCCGGCGTACCGGGGGAACGTCAGCCGAGCCACACCTCGGCCACCGACTCCGCGAGGGCGACGGCCTGGTCGTGCCCGGCGCGGGCGGCGGCGGGGCGGCGGGAGTCGTCCACCATGTTGCGGCCCATCGCGCGGCGGGCGGCGCTGTCCGGGGTCAGCACGGTGATGCGCACGCCGTCCGCCGCCAGCTCCGCGGCCTCCTGCCCGGCGCTCGGGTGCGGACCGACCGCCTTGGGGATCGGCGAGACCGCCACCACACGGCGGTGGCCGGCGGCCAGCGCGATGTTCGTGGTCGCCCGGCTGCCGCCGTCCATCCAGCGGCGGCCCGCGACGGTCACCGGCGGCCAGATGACCGGCACGGCGCAGCTCGCCGCGACGGCTTCGAGCAGCGTCGGTCCCGAGTCCGCGTCGAAGACGGTGAGCCCGCCGGTCCGCGCGTCGACCGCCGCGATCCGCAGATCGCGGCCGGGCCAGTCCCGCACCTTGCCCAGCAGCATGCCGACCGCGTCGAAGACCTCCGACTCGGGGCCGGTGCGTGCCGCCAGCGCCGCCCGGCCGAGGCGTTCGATCGAGCGCTGCGGCCTGCGGGAGCCGAGCGCCGCCCACAGGAAGCGGGCCGTCTGGCCCAGGCTCACCGTGATGTCCACCGCGTCGGACCCGCTGAGCTGGCGCTCGTACATCTCGGCCGGGCCGACGCCGGAGGCCAGCCGGGATCCGAGCACGGCGCCCGCGGAGGTGCCGATGACGACGCCGGCCCGCGCGACATCGACCCCCGCCTCCGAGAGCCCGGCCAGCACGCCGGCCGTCCAGGCGCCGCCGACCGCCCCGCCCCCGCCCAGTACCAGTGC
>NZ_JAJSYW010000085.1:0-27783 GCF_036815005.1 Streptomyces sp. IBSBF 2435
CCCGGTGGCCGAGGAAGCGGGGGGAGGGGCGGACGGCGGCGTCCACCGCCGCCTTGCCCGCCGCCAAGAGCTCGCGGGCACCACCCGCGTACCACGTCGCATCGTGGCGCTCATCGACGCCGACACCATAGACGTCGAGCCCGGCTGCTTCGCACAAGGCGACGGCCCGCCGTATGTGGAAGCCCTGGCTGACCAGTACGGCCCGCCGCACCCCGAACACGCGCTTCGCGCGACTGCACGAGTCCCACGTGTCGAACCCGGCGTCGTCGACGACCACCTGCCCGGAGGGCACCCCGTGGGCCACGAGATACGTCCGCATCGCGCCGGGCTCGTCGTACGACGTACGGCTGTTGTCCCCGGTGACGAGCAGCACCCGCACCTTGCCCGCCCGGTACAGCCCGGCGGCCGCGTCGAGGCGGTGCGCGAGGTAGGGCGAAGGCCGCCCGTTGTCGAGGCCCGCGCCGAAGACGACCCCGACCGGTGCCGCCGGCACATCGGCCAGGTCCCGCACCCGCCCGCCGCCTGCGACCTGCACCCACACCGCGGGCAGCACCCCGACCGTGCAGAGCGCCGCGACGGCCTGCACCGTACGCCGCCACCCCGTGCGGGTCCGCGGCAGCCGCAGTCCGCGCATGCCGTACCCCCCCTCGTTCTCGTCACGGTGATCGACGCGCCGAACCGCCCCGCGGTTGCGGCCGCACCGGGCACAGTGGTGGCAGCCCGCACCGCCGACCGCACCGCCGACCCCGGAGGCCATCGTGACCGACCGCCGTCTGCCGTTCTTCGTCTACGGGACACTGCTGCCCGGCGAGCGCAACCACCGGCTGCTGGCCGGGCGGACCCGTTCCTGGACCCCCGCGGTGCTGCCCGGCACGCTGCTCTTCCTCGGCCCCGGTTATCCCTTCGCTGTGGCGGACCCGGCCGGGGCGGCCCAGGTGCGCGGCGAGGTCGTGGAGATAGCCGAGGACCTGTACGACGCCGTGCGCGCCGACCTGGACCGCCTGGAGACCTACGCGCCCGGCGACCCGGCGAACCGCTACGAGCGGGTGAGCCGGGCGGTGCGCGGCGGGCGCGGGGAGACCGAGGTCTGGGTCTATGTGGCGGGCCCGGCCATCATCCGGGACCTGCTGCCGACGGCCGGCCGTATCCGCGACGGGGACTGGCGGCGCCGCGACAGCCTCACCGCGGACGGCGCCGACGTGTGATGCCGGGGCAAACATCCGTGACCCCTGTGCAATGGCGTCGCAATGCCGCGCGTGCACTATTGACGTATGACGTCCCTTTCGCCCGTACGCGGCCATTTCCGCCCCACCCTGGTGGCTGTCGCGCACGGCAGCCGCGACCCCCGCGCACTGCCCGCGGTCCGCACGCTGCTGGAGCGGGTCCGGGCGGCGCGTCCAGGCGTCGACGTACGCCTCGGCCATGTGGAGCTGAACGAGCCGCTGCTCGCCGACACCCTTGCCGCGCTTCGCGGTGGCCGGGGCCGTGGCGAAGTCGTCCTCGTCCCGCTGCTGCTGAGCCGCGGCCACCACGTCAAGCACGACCTGCCCGCGGCACTGGCGGCGGCGCCCTGGCTGCACGGCACGGTCGCCGCCCCGCTCGGCCCGCACCCGCTCCTGACGGACGTCCTCCACGCCCGCCTCCAGGAGGCCGGATGGCCCGCCCCTGACACGGAGCCGGCCGCCCCCGGCACCCGGGCCGCGACGCCCGCCGCCGTGGTCACGGGTCAGGCACTGTCGGCCGGGTCGAGCGTCGAGGTGGGCCGGACCGCGCCGTCGGCCATGACCGCGCCCACGCAGGTGCGGCCCGCCGCCGCGGCCACCCGCTTCCACCACCCCGGCACGGCAGTCCCGCGGCCCGCCGCTGTCGTCCTCGCCGCCGCCGGTTCGCGGGATGCCGACTCCGGGCGGGACACCGTCCGCGCCGCCGCCCTGCTCGCCGGGCGCCTCGGCGTGCCCGTCGTGCCCGCGTACGCCTCCGCCGCCGCGCCCAGCGTGCCCGACGCGGTCGACGGACTCGCCGCCCTCGGCATCGACCCGCGGCGTATCGCGGTCGCCTCGTACTTCACCGCGCCCGGGCGGTTCGCCGGGCAGACGGCCGCCGCCGCGCCCTGGATCGCCGCGGCGCCGCTCGGGCCGCACGAGGCGATGGCCCGGCTCGTACTGCACCGCTACGACGAGGCCGCCCGCGCCCTGCGCACGTCCGCCGCGCCGCCGCGGCCGTTCGCCCGCGCGAGCTGAACCGGCAGGCGGCGGACACCCCGCAGCCACCCGCGCCGGTTACGGTCGGGGCTATGGACAGCGACGACGCGCGACTGGAGAGCTACGAGCGCCACGGCCCCTACGGAGCCGCGGACACCGACCGCTACGTCCCCGAGCCGGACAAACGGCCCGGGCGTACGGCCTTCCAGCGCGACCGGGCGCGGGTGCTGCACTCCGCCGCATTGCGACGCCTCGCGGGCAAGACGCAGGTGGTCGATCCCGGCGTCAGCGACGCCGCGGTGCCCGACACCAGTCCGCGGACCCGGCTGACGCACTCGCTTGAGTGCGCACAGGTCGGCCGCGAACTGGGCGCGGCGCTCGGCTGCGACCCCGACCTGGTCGAGACCGCGTGCCTCGCGCACGACCTCGGGCACCCGCCCTTCGGGCACAACGGCGAAATCGTGCTGGCCGAATTCGCCGCGGACTGCGGCGGCTTCGAGGGCAACGCGCAGAGCCTGCGGCTGCTCACCAGGATCGAGCCCAAGCGTTTCGCGTCCGCGGACGTCAGCGTCGGGCTCAACCTCACCCGGGCGGCGCTCGACGCCGCCACCAAATACCCCTGGCCGCGCGGCGGCGCCCCGGATGCGCCCGGCAGCCCCAAATTCGGGGTCTACGAGGACGACCTCCCCGTCTTCCGCTGGGCGCGGCAAGGCGCGCCCGAAGGCCGTAAATGCTTCGAGGCACAGGTCATGGACTGGTCCGACGACGTGGCCTACTCCGCGCACGACCTCGAGGACGGCCTCCAGGCCGGCCACATCGACCCCCGCGCCCTGACCTCGGCCCCGGAGCGGGCCGAGGTCTTCGGCTGCGCCGCCGCCCGCTACGCCCCCGCGGACGCCGGCCCCGACGAACTCGCCGCCGCGCTCGACCGGCTCCTGGCCCAGCCGTGGTGGCCGGACCGATACGACGGCACCGCCCTGGACCAGGCCCGCCTCAAGGACGCGGCGTCCCAGCTCATCGGCCGCTTCTGCCTTGCCGCCGAGGGCGCGACGCGGGAGCGGTACGGCGCGGCCCGGCTCACGCGGTACGGGGCGGAGCTGGTCGTACCGCGCGAGCAGCGGCTCGAATGCGCCGTCCTCAAGGCCGTCGCCGACTGCTACGTCATGCAGCGGGCCGCGCAGGCGCGGCGGCGCGCGGAGCAGCGGGTCGTCATCGCGGAACTGGCTGCGGCGCTGCTGGCCCGCGCCCCCTCGGGGCTGGATCCGCAGTTCGCGGCGATCTTCGCTGCCGCGGGGGACGAGCAAGGGCGGCGGCGCGCCATCGTGGACCAGATCGCCTCGTTGACGGACACTGCCGCGACGGGGCTGCACGCACGCCTTACGCGGTGACGTATGGCACCCAGGGCGGCCCGCCCGGCCGATACCGGGACCTTCTCCCGGCGGGGGCCGGTCGCGCGGTTCCCCGCGCCCCTGGGGGCTGGCCCCTGCCGTGGCGTGTTCCCCGCCGCCCCCGCGGGCGTGCCGCCGGCGGCACGCGTGTCCGGTGTGCCGGACGTGAAGGGTCACAGGAGGGAGTTCGGCGCGGCGCCCTTCCGGACGGCCCCGGCGTAAGGGACGCTCGCGTATAACGAACGACCGGCAGGGGAGGCGCACAGTGGTGGACGCACACCAGACCTTCGTGATCGTCGGAGCGGGACTCGCCGGGGCGAAGGCCGCGGAGACCCTTCGCTCCGAGGGTTTCACGGGCCGGGTGATACTGATCGGGGACGAGCGCGACCACCCGTACGAAAGGCCCCCCCTGTCCAAGGGGTATCTGACCGGCGGCGCGGAGCGCGACTCCGTCTTCGTGCAGCAGCCCGGCTGGTACGCCGAGCACGACGTGGAACTGCACCTGGGCCAGCCCGTGGTGCACCTCGACAAGAAGACCCGCACGATCACCCTCGGCGACGGCACGGCGCTGATCTACGACAAGCTGCTGCTGGCGACCGGCTCGGAGCCGCGCCGGCTGGACATCCCGGGCACGGACCTGGCCGGGGTGCACCATCTGCGGCGGCTCGCGCACTCCGACCGGCTCAAGCAGGTGCTGACCAGCCTCGGCCGGGAGAACGGGCACCTGGTGATCGCCGGAGCGGGCTGGATCGGCCTGGAGGCGGCCGCCGCGGCCCGCGGGTACGGCGCCGAGGTGACCGTCGTGCATCCGGACCCGACCCCGCTGTACGGCGTCCTCGGGCCCGAACTGGGCGCCGTCTTCACCGACCTGCACGCCGAACACGGCGTCCGCTTCCACTTCGGCGCCCGGCTGACCGAGATCGTCGGGCAGGACGGCATGGTGCTGGCCGCGCTCACCGACGACGGCCAGGAGCACCCGGCCCACGACGTGCTCGCCGCGATCGGCGCGGCCCCGCGTACCGCGCTCGCCGAGGTCGCGGACCTGGACCTGGCCGGCCGGGAGGAGGGCGGCGGCGTCGCGGTGGACGCGTCGCTGCGCACCTCGGACCCCGACATCTTCGCGGCGGGCGACGTCGCCAACGCCGAGCACCCGCTGCTGGGGCGGCGGCTGCGGGTCGAGCACTGGGCGAACGCCCTGAACGGCGGACCGGCGGCGGCCCGCGCCATGCTCGGCCGACCGGTGTCGTACGACCGCATCCCGTACTTCTTCTCCGACCAGTACGACCTGGGCATGGAGTATTCCGGCTACGCGCCCCCCGGCTCGTACGACCAGGTGGTGTGCCGCGGCGACGTCGGAAAGCGGGAGTTCGTCGCCTTCTGGCTGCGCGAGGGCCGGGTGCTGGCGGGTATGAACGTCAACGTGTGGGATGTCACCGGCCAGATCCAGCAGCTGATCCGCTCGGGCCGCCGGGTCGACCCCGACGCGCTGTCGGACCCGGCGGTCCCGCTAACCTCCTTCCTGGACTGACCAGGAAGGACACCCCGCCATGCCCGTCTCGCGCACCGCTGTCGTACCCGTCGAGGAGATCTTCGCCCTGCGGTGGGCGGTGCTGCGGACCGGGCTGCCGCGGGAGACGGCCGTCTACCCGGAGGACGCGCGGCCCGGCACCTTCCACATAGCCGCCTACGACGAGTCCGGCGCCGTCCAGGGCTGCGCCACCTTCTTCCCCGACCCCCTGCCGGGTGAAGCGGCGCCCGCGTACCGCTTCCGCGGCATGGGCAGCGCGCCCGAGGTGCGGGGCCGGGGCTTCGGCGCCGCCGCGCTGACCGCGGGGCTGCGCGAGTGCGCGGCCCGCGGCGCCGGGCTGGTGTGGTGCAACGGGCGCACCTCGGCCACCGGCTTCTACCAGCACCTGGGATTCACGCTCACCGGCGAGGAATTCACCGTCGAGCCCAGCGGTCCGCACTACGTCTTCGTGACGAAGGACCTGGACCGTCCGTGAGGCGGACGTCGGAAGCTGTCCGAGCCGAGCCGTAGACTTCACGCGTGGCAGGCAGGATCAGGGACGACGACGTGAAGGCGGTACGCGACGCCGTTCCGATCGACGCCGTCGTCGCCGAGTATCTCCAGCTCAAGAACGCGGGCGGCGGCAATCTGAAGGGCCTGTGCCCCTTCCACGACGAGAAGTCGCCGTCCTTCCAGGTCAGCCCGTCCAAGGGGCTCTACCACTGCTTCGGCTGCGGCGAGGGCGGCGACACCCTGGCCTTCGTGATGAAGGTCGACCACCTGTCCTTCACCGAGGCCGTCGAGCGGCTGGCCGGCCAGGCCGGGATCACCCTGCGGTACGAGGAGGGCGGGCATGTCCCGGGCCGCCAGCAGGGCGAGCGGATCCGGCTGGTCGAGGCGCACCGGGCCGCCGCCGCCTTCTACGTCGAACAACTGGGCGGCGCCGAGGCCGAGATCGGGCGCAAGTTCCTCGCCGCCCGCGGCTTCGACCAGGCCGCCGCCGAGCACTTCGGGGTCGGTTACTCCCCTGCCGGGTGGGACCACCTGGTGCGGTTCCTACGGGGCAAGGGCTTCTCCGACAAGGAGATGATCACCGCGGGTCTGGCGCTGGAGAGCCGCAGGGGCGGGGCGATCGACCGCTTCCGCGGGCGGCTGGTCTGGCCGATCCGGGACATCACCGGCGAGGTGATCGGCTTCGGCGCCCGCAAGCTGCGCGACGACGACCAGGGGCCGAAGTACCTGAACACCTCCGAGACCCCGCTCTACCGCAAGTCCCAGGTGCTGTACGGCATCGACCTGGCCAAGAAGGAGATCGCCAGGACCGGGCGCGCGGTGGTGGTGGAGGGCTACACCGATGTGATGGCCTGCCATCTGGCCGGGGTCACCACCGCGATCGCGACCTGCGGCACGTCCTTCGGCGGCGACCACATCAAGATCCTGCGCCGGCTGCTGATGGACAACGCCGCCTCCGAGGTGGTCTTCACCTTCGACGGCGACGAGGCCGGGCAGAAGGCGGCGCTGCGGGCCTTCGAGGACGACCAGAAGTTCGCCGCCGAGACGTCGATCGCGGTCACCCCCGGCGGCATGGACCCGTGCGACCTGCGGCTCGCCGAGGGCGACGCGGCGGTGCAGCGGCTGATCGACGGGCGCACCCCGCTGTTCGCGTTCGCGCTGCGCTCGATCGTGTCGCGCTACAACCTGGACACCGACGAGGGCCGGGTCGCGGCGGTCGACGCGGCCGTACCCGTCGTCGCGGCGATCAAGAACCAGGCGCTGCGCGACCGTTACGCGATCCGGCTGGTCGGCATGGCGGGCATCGGCAGCCAGGCCGAGGAGCAGTCGATGATCCGCCGGGTGCGGGCGATGTCCCGGGCCAGGGCTGCCGGCGGCGGCAGCACCTCGGGCCGCCCCGACTACGCCAGGCGCCCCGACCCTGGCTCCGAGCGCCGTCCCGCCGGCGCCCCGGCGCAGAACGTGCCGCGCGGGCCCCGGCTCGACCTGCGCAGCCCCGCCCACCGGGTGGAGCGCGAACTGCTGAAACTGGCCCTGCAGTATCCGGCGCTGGTCTCCCCGGCCTTCGACGCCTACGGCGAGGACGAATTCACCGGCCCGCCCTACGTGGAGGTGCGCCGGGTGATCGCCGCGGTCGGCGGGGTGGAGCAGGCCGACGCGGAATATCTGACCCGGGTGCGCGAGGCCGCACCCGACGACACCGTACGGATGATGGTGACCGAGCTGGCGGTCGAGCCGGTGATGCACAAGGCGCCGGAGTTCTACGCGGGCGAGGTGCTGGTCCGGGTGCGGATGCTGGCCGTCGAGCGCCGGGTCGCCCAGGTGCACGCCACCCAGGCCCGGCTGACCGCCCAGGGCGTCCCGCCGGACGCGCCCGAGGTCACCGCGGCGCTCGGCGAGCTGTGGGCGCTCCAGCAGTACGGCCAGCGGCTGCGCGAGCAGGGCGCTGCGGCGCTCTGACCACCCGCGTACGGTGCGCCGCGAGCTCAGGGGTGAACGTATCGGAGCGAACGCGAAGCGTAACGAAAACAGAAAAGCAGTCGCACGACCCTCGTGGCATCACCCCAGTGTGGGCCACACTGGGTGACGGCCCAGAGCCCGCATCGGCTCCCTCCCGAGCCTTCTCCGAGCCCTCTCAGAGCCCAATGTCGCGCTCACCGCGGAGGTCGCTTCCGTGCAGACCCATACGCAAACGCAGGCGCACATCCCGATCCCGGTCCCGGCCGCCCGCCCGGCCCTGGTACCGGTCACGCCGGACCCCGAGCCGGCGGAGCACGCCCGGGTGCCGGAGCAGCGGGCGCAGTCGGAGCCGTCCGGCGGCGGCCCCGACGAGCCGGTGCCCCTCGATCCGGTCGATCCGCTGCCGCCGAAGCCGCCGGCCCCCCGCCGCCCGCGCGCCGATCCGTCCGGCCCGTCCGCCGACCTCTTCCGGCAGTATCTGCGCGAGATCGGCCGTATCCCGCTGCTGACCGCCGCGCAGGAGGTGGAACTGGCCCGGCAGGTCGAGGCCGGGCTCTTCGCCGAGGAGAGGCTGACCGCCTTCCCCGATCTCGACTCGCAGCTCGCTGTCGACCTCGACTGCGTCGTGGTGCAGGGCCGGATGGCCAAGCGCCGCCTCATCGAGGCCAACCTGCGGCTGGTCGTGTCGGTGGCGAAACGTTACATCGGACGCGGACTGACCATGCTCGACCTGGTCCAGGAGGGCAACCTCGGGCTGATCAGAGCGGTCGAGAAGTTCGACTACGCCCGCGGCTACAAGTTCTCCACCTACGCCACCTGGTGGATCCGCCAGGCCATGTCCCGCGCGCTGGCCGACCAGGCCCGTACGATCCGGGTCCCGGTCCATGTCGTCGAACTCATCAACCGCGTCGTCCGGGTCCAGCGCCGCCTGCTCCAGGAACGCGGCCGCGAGCCGAGCGCCGCCGAGGTCGCCGCCCAGCTCGACATCACCCAGGAGCGGGTCTGCGAAGTCCTCCGCCTCGCCCAGGAACCCGTCTCGCTGCACGCCCCGGTCGGCGAGGAGGACGACGTGGCGCTCGGCGACCTCATCGAGGACAGCGACGCCGCCTCCCCGGTGGAGTCCGCCGCCTTCCTGCTGCTGCGCGAACACCTCGAAGCGGTCCTGTCGACGCTGGGCGAACGCGAACGCAAGGTCGTCCAGCTCCGCTACGGCCTCGCCGACGGCCGCCCCCGCACCCTGGAGGAGATCGGCCGGATCTTCGGCGTCACCCGCGAACGCATCCGCCAGATCGAGTCCAAGACCCTCAGCAAACTCCGCGACCACGCCCTCGCCGACCAGCTCCGCGGCTACCTCGAATAGCCCGCACTCCGACCGGGGCCGCCCGTCAGGGGGCCAGGACGATCCAGGTGCGGCCGGGGTGGAGGGGGAGCGTACGGCCCTGGAAGGTGTACGCGGTGCCGGAGGCGGGGGACGGGCGGTCCCATGTGGCCGCGTAGGAGCGGCCGTTGCGCAGGACCAGGGCCGAACCGTGGCCGACGGTCTGGCTGTAGGGGACGTAGCCGGTGCGGCTGTGGTAGTCGGACTCCTTGACCTGCACGTGCTGGACGATGACGTTGTCGGCGGTCCAGGGGGACGCCTTGCCGTCCATGGCGACGCGGTAGTGCGTGCCGTTCCAGGTGAAGGAGAAGCGGGCGGCGGGCATCCTGGCAGCGGCGGTGGCGGCCGCGGTGCCGCCGGCCGGGGTGGCGGCCTCGAAGCGCAGCCCGATGTCCTTGGCGGTGCCGCCCTTCGCCGCGGGCTTCGCCGGGCGCAGGTACTCGTTGTGCGGCGCGGACCGGTCGTGGCGGCGGTAGAAGTCCTTCGTGCCGGTGACCGCGGTCAGCTCCGTACTCTTCTTGAGCACCGGCAGCAGCATGCTCTGGGCGCCGGAGAAGGCCAGCGCCGGGTGGTCGTACTCGGCCAGCAGCTGCGGATCCGTCTCCCGCGCGCTGCGCACGGGGCCGACGGCCGCCGGCAGGTGCTTGCTGTCGAAGACGGCCATCAGGCGGGACAGCCCGCCCTCGACCTCGATGGCGTAGACGAGCGCCGCGTCATTGAGCCCGGTCTGCGGCCGGGCGGCGGGCACATTGTCGATCTTCACCGCGAGCACGTGCCCCGCGGCGCCCGGCTCCCCGGTCAGATACGACCGGGCCGGGGCACTGGTCCGCGCCGCCCCGCCCCCGCCGTCCGCGCCCGTACACCCGGCGACCAGCACCAGCGCGACCGCCGCCGCGGCACCCGTACCCAGCGCTCGCCCTCTGCCCATCGCTGCTCCCCGCGTGCGGTCGACGTCATCCCATAGTGCGCCCGCACGCCCCGGAAGTCCTGCCGCGGACCGGTCGGGCGGCGATTTCTAGTCGACCTCCGCCACCGCCTGCGCGAACTGCGCCGCATAGAGCCGGGCGTAGGCGCCGCCCGCCGCCAGCAGCTCCTCGTGCGTGCCCTGTTCCACGATCGCGCCTGACTCCATGACCAGGATGACGTCGGCGTCGCGGATCGTGGACAGCCGGTGGGCGATCACGAAGCTCGTCCTGCCGTGGCTGAGTTTGGCCATCGCCCGCTGGATCAGCACCTCGGTACGGGTGTCGACCGAGCTGGTCGCCTCGTCCAGGACCAGGATCACCGGGTCGGACAGGAAGGCCCGCGCGATGGTGATCAGCTGCTTCTCGCCCGCGCTGACGCCGGTGCCCTCGTCGTCGATGACGGTGTCGTAGCCGTCGGGCAGAGTGCGGATGAAGCGGTCGGCGTGCGCGGCCCTGGCCGCCGCCTCGATGTCCTCGCGGGTCGCCTGCTCTCTGCCGTAGCCGATGTTCTCCGCGATCGTGCCGCCGAAGAGCCAGGTGTCCTGGAGCACCATCCCTATCGAGGAGCGCAGCTCTTCCCGGGACATCGCCGAGACGTCGGTGCCGTCCAGGGTGATCCGGCCGCCGGACACCTCGTAGAAGCGCATCAGCAGATTGACCAGGGTGGTCTTGCCCGCGCCGGTCGGGCCGACGATGGCGACCGTGTGCCCGGGCTCCACCGCCAGCGACAGGCCGTCGATCAGCGGCTTGTCCACCTCGTAGCGGAAGGACACCTCCTCCAGCGCGACCCGGCCGGTCAGCTCGGCGGGGCGGACCTGGGTCTTCGGGTCCTGCGACTGCTCCTCGGCGTCGAGCAGTTCGAAGACCCGCTCGGCCGAGGCGACCCCGGACTGGATCAGGTTCGCCATGCTCGCGACCTGCGTCAGCGGCTGGCTGAACTGCCGCGAATACTGCACGAAGGCCTGGACGTCGCCGATGGACAGCGAGCCCGACGCGACCCGCAGACCGCCGACCACGGCGACCAGGACGTAGTTCAGGTTGCCGATGAACATCATCATCGGCTGGATCGTGCCGGAGATGAACTGCGCCTTGAAGCCGGTGCCGTAGAGCGCCTCGTTCTCCTGCCGGAAGACCTCCGCCGACTCCTCGGCGCGGCCGAAGACCTTGACCAGGGAGTGGCCGGTGTACATCTCCTCGATGTGCGCGTTCAGCCGGCCGGTGGTCTTCCACTGCTGCACGAACTGCGGCTGCGCCCGCTTGCCGACCCGGGTCGCCACCAGCAGCGTCACCGGGACGGTGACCAGCGCCACCAGGGCCAGCAGCCAGGAGATCCAGAACATCATCGCCAGCACACCGACGATCGTCAGCAGCGAGTTGACCAGCTGGCCCATGGTCTGCTGCATGGACTGGCCGATGTTGTCGATGTCGTTGGTGGCCCGGCTGAGCACCTCGCCGCGCGGCTGCTGGTCGAAGTACGACAGCGGCAGCCGGGCCAGCTTCGCCTCGATGTCCCGGCGCAGCCGGTACACCGTGCGGTTGATGACGGTGGTCGCGACCCGCATCTGGACCACGCTGAAGAGCGCCGCCACCACGTAGACCCCGAGCGCCAGCAGCAGCACGCCGCCGATCGCACCGAAGTCCATGCCCTTGCCCGGGGTGAAGTCGATGCCCGACAGCATGTCGGCGACCCCGCCCTTGCCGTGCGCCCGCAGCGAGTCGAGCGCCTGGTCCTTGGTGGTGCCCGACAGCTGCCGGCCGATGACCCCGGCGAAGATCAGGTCGGTCGCGTGGCCCAGGATGCGCGGCCCGGTCACGGCGAGCGCGACGCTCACCGTGCCGACGCCGAGCACGCAGTAGAGCAGGAAGCGGTCGGGGCGCATCAGGCCGATGAGGCGCTTGAGTGAGCCCTTGAAGTCCATCGAGCGCTCGATCGGGCCGCCGCTCATGAAGCGGGCGGGGCCGGCCATGGGGGCCGGGCCGCGGCGCGCCACGGCCATCTGCTTGCCGCCCGGTCCGCCCGGTCCGCCCGGTCCGCCCGGTCCGCCGGACCCGGACGGTCCGCCCGGTCCGCCTCCGTTGGCGGACGGTCCGCCCGGTCCCGCCGGTCCGCCCTTGCCTCCCTGGCCGCTCATGCCGCGGCCTCCTGCTCGGTCAGCTGGGACAACACGATCTCCCGGTAGGTCTCATTTCCGGCCATCAGCTCCGTGTGGGTGCCGGTGCCGACGACCCGGCCCTCGTCCAGGACGACGATCCGGTCGGCGTCGCGGATCGTGGACACCCGCTGGGCCACGATCACCACCGTCGCGTCCGCGGTCTCCGCAGACAGCGCCCGGCGCAGGGCCGCGTCCGTGGCGTAGTCGAGCGCGGAGAAGGAGTCGTCGAACAGGTAGATCTCCGGGCGCCGCACCAGCGCCCGCGCGATGGCGAGCCGCTGCCGCTGGCCGCCGGACACATTGCTGCCGCCCTGCGCGATCGGCGCGTCGAGGCCGCCGTCCAGCCGCTCCACGAAACCCCTGGCCTGCGCCACCTCCAGCGCGTGCCACAGCTCGTCGTCGGTCGCGTCCGGCTTGCCGTACCGCAGGTTGGACGCCACCGTCCCGGAGAAGAGGTACGGCTTCTGCGGTACGAGGCCGACCGTCCGCGCCAGCAGTGCCGGTTCGATCTCCGCCACGTCCTCGCCGTCGACCAGTACCCGGCCGCCGGTGGTGTCGTACAGCCGCGGGATCAGGCCGAGCAGGGTGGACTTGCCGCTGCCCGTGGAGCCGATCACCGCGGTCGTCTCGCCCGGCCTGGCGATCAGGTCCACGCCCCGCAGCACCGCGGCCTCGGCGCCGGGGTAGGCGAAGTCCACGTTGAACAGCTCGAGTTCGCCGTGCCGCCGCAGCGTGGTGACGGGCGCCTTGGGCGGTACGACGCTGGAGGGGGTGCCCAGCACCTCCTCGATGCGCTCGGCGCACACCTCGGCGCGCGGCACCATCATGAACATGAAGGTGGCCATCATCACCGACATCAGGATCTGCATCAGATAGCTGAGGAAGGCGGTCAGCGCGCCGATCTGCATACCGCCGCTGTCGATCCGGTGGGCGCCGAACCACAGCACGGCGACGCTGGAGACGTTCACGATCGCCATCACGGTCGGGAACATCAGCGCCAGCAGCCGGCCGGTGGCCAGCGACACCTCGGTGACCTCGTCGTTGGCCCGGCCGAAGCGCCGCTGCTCGTAGTCGTCCTTGACGAAGGCCCTGATCACCCGGATGCCGGTGATCTGCTCGCGCAGCACCCGGTTCACGGTGTCGACCCGCTTCTGCATGGTGCGGAAGAGCGGGCGCAGTTTGCGGATGATCAGACTGACCGCGACGGCCAGCACCGGCACCACGCCCAGCAGCAGCGACGACAGCGGCACGTCCTGGCCGAGCGCCATGATGATGCCGCCGACGCACATGATCGGCGCCGAGACCATCATCGTGAACGTCATCAGCACCAGCATCTGCACCTGCTGGACGTCGTTGGTGGTGCGGGTGATCAGCGAGGGGGCGCCGAACTGCCCGACCTCGCGGGCCGAGAAGCTCTGCACCTGGTCGAAGACGGACCTGCGGATGTCCCGGCCGACCGCCATCGCGGTGCGGGCGCCGTAGTAGGTCGCACCGATCGCGCACACGACCTGCACGACCGTCACGCCGACCATGATGGCGCCGGTGCCCAGGATGTAGCCGGAGTCACCCTTCACCACGCCGTTGTCGATGATGTCGGCGTTCAGGGTGGGCAGGAAGAGGGCCGCGATGGTCTGGACGAGCTGGAGCGCGACCAACAGGCCGATGGGGCGCTTGTACGGTCCCAGGTGGGACCGCAGGAGTCGGATCAGCACACTGACTACCTCGGGTCGGTCGGCTCGGGCTCGGGGCTGGGGTGGGGACGGTGCGGCAAGGTGCGTCCCGCGCCGTTGGCGCAGGACGCGGTATCGGGCTTTTTAACCGCTAGGACGCGGGCGCACCGCTCAGGGTTGACCGGTGGAGTCCGGTACGGCCGGGCACGTCACCGCCGCCGCCCGGCTCGGCCCGGTCCGACCACGACCGGCGCGCAACACTATCCTCGGGCATCCCAGCGCCGCACATGATTAAAGCGAGGCAAAGGCTCCCGGATGGGTGTGCTCGCGCACCGCGATGTACTGCTGGCGCACCGCCGAGCCGACCGCCGTACCGCCGCCGCCGTTCCCGCCGGGGCCGCCCGTGCCGCCGGGATGGCCCGCGTCGTCGGCCGGCGCGCCATCGGCCGGGTCGAGCAGCCGGAAGGCGGGCTGCGGCCAGTGCGGGGGTTCGGTCTGCGACTGCGAGCCGAGCACCGCGCCCAGCGACCAGGCCGCCTGCCTGGCCGCGCCGATGGCCGCGTACTCCGCCGCCGGCGGCACCACGACCAGGGTGCCGAAGAGGGCCGGCGCCAGCGCCTGCACCGCGGGCAGCTCGGCCGCCGCGCCCAGCAGGAAGACCCGGCGCACCTCCACGCCCTTGTTGCGCAGCACGTCCAGCGCGTCGGCCAGCCCGCACAGCATGCCCTCGAAGGCCGCCCGCGCCAGGTGCTCGCGCTTCATCGAGTCCCGCCGCAGCCCGGCCAGGGTGCCCGCGGTGTGCGGCAGGTCGGGGGTCCGCTCGCCTTCCAGATACGGCAGCAGCACCAGCCCGTACGCCCCCGGTGTCGACTGGAGCGCCAGCTCGGACAGCCCCGGCAGGTCGGTGCCCAGCAGCTCGGCGGTGCCGCGCAGGGTGCGTACCGCGTTCCGTACCTGGACCACCGGGAGGTGGCGGCCGGTCGCGTCGGCGAAGGCGGTGACCGTGGCGGTCGGGTCCTTGAGGGCTTCGTGGTGCACCGCGAAGACGGTGCCGGCCGCGCCGAGCGAGACCACCGCGTCGCCCGGGCCGAGGCCCAGGCCCAGGGCCGCGGCCATGTTGTCGCCGGTGCCGGCCGATATCAGCAGGCCCTCGGGCGTCTGGCCCGCGGGCTCCGCGGGGGACAGCACCTCCGGCAGCGCCACCTGGTGGCCGAGGGCCAGCTCGACCAGGTCCTTGCGGTATTCGCCGGCGGCCGCCGACCAGTAGCCGGTGCCGGACGCGTCGCCGCGGTCGGTGGTGCGGCGGGCCGGCTGGCCCAGCAGCTGCCACACCAGCCAGTCGTGCGGCAGCAGCACCTCCGCGATGCGCTTGGCCGTGGCCGGTTCGTGCTGGGCCAGCCAGCGCAGCTTCGCCACCGGATACGCCGCCTGCGGCTGCGCACCCACCGCCTCGGCCCAGGCGGCGGCCCCACCCAGCTCCTGCGTCAGGTCCGCGGCCTGCACCTGCGCCCGCTTGTCCCCGCGCAGCAGCGCCGGGCGTACGGTCACACCGCCCGCGTCCAGCGCGAGCAGCCCGTGCTGCTGCCCGGAGATCCCGATCGCCTGCACACCTTCGAGCACCCCGCCCTTCGCCGCCTCGCCCAGCGACAGCAGCCACGCCTGCGGGTCGATCTCGGTCGGCTTCTCACCGTCCGGCACCTGGTGGGGTGCGTACCCCTGCCGCAGGACCTCACCGGTGTCGGAATCGCATACGACGACGGTGGTACCCGCGGTGGAGTTGTCTATACCGGCCACTTTGCCCATACGGCCGATGATGCCGTACCCGGCGCCCCTCGCGCCTCACGGTTCGGCGTCAGGTGCGTCAGGTGTTCGAGCCGGAGAGCGGGGCCGGGGGCTCCGGCGCTGGAGCCGGGGGTCTGGGTCGGGTGTTCCGAGGCCGGGACCGGGCGCTGGGGCCGGGCGCTCCGGCCTCGGAGCCAGGTGCGAGTCGGGCGTGGAGTCAGGTGTTGGAGGTGCCCCAGTCGTCGTCCGGCGTGTTGCCGTTGCGCAGCGACCGCACCCGCTCGGCCAGCGCGTCCGGCAGCCGCGGCCCGACCTTCGCCGACACCGTGTCCGCGGCCTTCACCGCCGCGGTCCTGCTCTGCTGCGCGGCACTCTCCGCGGCATTGCGCACCGCCGGGTTCCGCGCGAGCTGCTGCCCGGCCTTCACCAGCTGGTCGTACCGCTCACGGCCGGCCCGCGCGCCCACCACGAAGCCGAACGCGGCTCCCACGATGAACGTCAGCTTGTAGCGCATGGCTCCACCCTTTCTCGTCGCACCGCGCGTGTGCTCCGCGCCTACCCTCGGCGCCCGGATGACAACCCAGGGACCAATGGTTGGCGGAGCACCCCCCCACTTGCGCTAATGTATGTGTCGCACCGAGTGCGCGCCTTCCGGGACCATCCCGGTGGGTGCATTCGGTGCACGCAGAGCGATCCCCTGTAGCTCAATTGGCAGAGCAGCCGGCTGTTAACCGGCAGGTTACTGGTTCGAGTCCAGTCGGGGGAGCGCCGGATCAGGACCCCGTTGGGGTCCTTTTTCATACCCGCGGGAACCACGCGGCCGCCTCCGCGAGTCCACCTGATGACGCGTCTGTGACCCACGAGGGCGACAGATCGTATGAGCAGCTATGCTGCGGCAGACGGCGCGCACGCCACGCCGTACGGGGCGGTAGCTCAGCCGGTTAGAGCAGCGGACTCATAATCCGCCGGTCGTGGGTTCGAGTCCCACCCGCCCCACCGAGGCCCTCCTCGGGCATATGCCGGTTGACCTGCACGCATTGCTCGAAGTCCGGCTCAGCGAGGGGGAAGAGGTTCTCCTCGGCTGTAACGGGTGAGCGCGAGGTGGGCCCGGGGGTTCGTGAAGCCGCGGGGCCGGCGGCCCGTGGGACCAGGCGCGCGGCCCTCTCGGCCACCCGGCGGTCCAGCTCCGGGGTCTGCCGCTCACGTGCGGCTGAAGGCAGCCGACGCGCACGCCGCGGGTCGATCGCTGGAAGAGGCCTCCGGGAGGCAGCCGTCCAGAGTCCGCCGCGTCAACTGCAGCGCATCACAAGCGGTGTGGAGGCGTCCCTCCCCGACATGGCTGCCATGGCACGGCAAGCCATCGAGGCCCTTGAGGGGCTTCGCCAGGAAATGGCTGCTCAGGCGCACGGTACCGGTACTCATCCCAGGACCGTCGCGCTGGGAAGCGTCAGCAACCACCGGACCGTTGTGCCGTCCTTGCTCACCCCTCGGTCGGACGTCACTTGATCCACGATGATCATGCCGCGGCCGTTCTCGGCCGCCGGCGAAGCGTGGCGTACGCGGGGGCGTGCCTGGGACCCGGTGGTGACTTCCACCTTCAACTGAGCCTTCTCAACGCCGCCTCGCCACGGTGAGGATGGCTTTGGTGATGATGGGGCGGGCCGCCAGCAGGATCCGGGTGGACCGCGCCACCGCGCCGGCGGCCACGGTGTGCTGGAAGCCGATCTGGTGGACGAACGCGCTGTCGTGGAGCGCCGCCGCCCTTCCCCGGGTGGTGCCGTCGGCGACGTATGCGATGCGGCGGTGTCCCAGGGCCGCCAGATACCCGACCATGTCGTGTGCAGCTGTGCGGTCGTCCCACCACACGTCGCTGCCCGCGTCCAGGCCGGCCCCGGGCGGAGCGGCGGTGACCACGGGGAGGCCGCACTCCGCGGGCACGCGGGTGCCCGCGGGGGACGCCGCACCGCCGTAGAGGACCGCCCCGCAGATCCGCCCCTCCTGCCAGCACTGCCGCAGCGTGTGCGGCCCAGTCCCGGCCGGTTCGCCGTACGCGCGCGCCAGCAGGGCCTGGCGGCCGTCGCGGCTCAGTTCGCCGACGGCGCCCGCGACGAACCCGTGGGGATCGGGCGACCAGGACTGCCCCGCGGCGGCCGGGACCGCCAGCGCGACGGTGCCGGCCGCCATGAGCCTGGCCAGGGCACCGGGCTGCCAGTCCAGTGCCGCGGCCGCCGCCTCGATACGCCGCCGGGTGGCCGGCGACACGCCGGGTTTGCCGCTGAAGGCCAGCGAGACGGCGGCCGCCGAGACCCCGGCGCGGCGCGCCACGTCCCGGATGGTCACGCGCCGCGGCGGAGTGCCCGCCCCACCGGAGGTGTTCACCGCACCGGGTCGCCGACCGGGTCCGCCACGCCTGAGGCGTTCACGCAGTGCAGCGCCACCTCCGCCTCCGGGCTGCCGCCGTTCCAGCCGGACACGGCGAACTCGGCCGTCTCGCCCGGCAGAAGCGTCACCAGGCCGCGGTCGGTCCGCGCGTCGGGGTGCAGCCGGTCGGCCTGGAGCAGCAGGTCCCGGACGAGGGTGTGCGCGGTGACCGTGATCCGGGCGCCGCCGGCGACCGGGGTGACCCGGGTGGTCATCTCGGCGACCGGGTAGTCGAACTCGCGGTCGGGGACGGCGAAGTGCACCGCCCGCAGCCCGTCCGCGTCGGCGACGAGGTATTCGCGCCGCGGGTCCCCCGGCGCCACCACGGGGCCGGGCAGGTCGAGGAGCGCGACGGACCCGGCCGCCACCCGCACGGGGAGAAGGTGGTCCGCGACGAGGCCGCCGCAGGCGTCGAAGCGGCGCACCCGGGCCTGGCAGACCCACTCCTGGCCGCCCTGGTTGACGGCGGCCAGGACCAGGCGTCCCCCGCGGTCCTGCAGCGTCAACAGCCGGTCGGCGTAGAGGCGCTTGAGTTCGTGGTAGAGCGGCTTCTCGCGTCCGTCGCCGTCGATCGCCGCCCAGGAGGTGACGGGCCAGCAGTCGTTGAGCTGCCACAGGATCGCCCCGGCGCAGCGCGGCCAGTGCGAGCGCCAGTGCTCCACGCCGGTGGCGATGGCACGGGCCTGGTTGAGCTGCGTGAGGTAGTGCCAGACGCCGAAGTCGGCGGGCGGCGTGAAGTGGTGGGCGAGGCCGCGGTCGAGTTTGCCGTTGCCGTCCTCGGCCTTCTGGTGGTGCAGCATCCCCGGTGACTCCGGGGTGAGCGGACGGTCGCTGAGCGCGCGCCGCAGCGTGGCGTACGCGGGCGGCGCCTGCCAGCCGAACTCGGCGACGAAGCGCGGCACATCCTTGAGATAGCCGGTGTAGTCCTCGCGGTTCCACACCTCCCACGAGTGGGCCGTGCCGTGGCCCGGGTCGTTCGGGTGGTGCTCCCAGGAGCCGGACCAGGGGCTGCCCGCCCAGTACGGCCTGGTCGGGTCGGTCTGCGCGACGATACGGGGCAGCAGGTCGAGGTAGTACGCCTCGCCCCAGGACGCACCGGCGAGCACCGGCTCCCAGTCCCAGTCCTTGAAGCCCCACAGGTTCTCGTTGTTGCCGTTCCAGATCACCAGCGACGGGTGGGGCATCAGCCTGACGACGTTCTCGCGCGCCTCGGCCTCGATCTCCGCGCGCAGCGGCTCGTCCTCGGGGTAGGCCGCGCAGGCGAACAGGAAGTCCTGCCACACCATCAGCCCGAGTTCGTCGCAGACGCCGTAGAAGTCCTCGCTCTCGTAGATGCCGCCGCCCCAGACCCGTACCAGGTCCACGCCGGCTGCCGCCGCCTGTTCCAGCCGGCGCCGGTAGCGCTGCGGGGTGACCCGGGAGGGGAAGACGTCCTCGGGGATCCAGTTCACCCCCCTGGCGAACAGCGGGGTCCCGTTCACCACCAGGGTGAACGCGCTGCCGTGCTCGTCCTCGGCGGTGTCGAGCCGGACGGTGCGGAAGCCGACCGCCCGCTCCCACGCGTCCAGCGGCCCGGCGCCGTCCGCACCGGTGAGGGAGACCGTGCAGGAGTAGCGGTGCTGCTCGCCGTATCCGCGCGGCCACCACAGTGCGACACCGGGTATCTCGGCGCGCAGGGTCACCTCGTCGGTGCCGGGGGGCAGTTCGGCCTGCACCCCGGTGCCGGCCACGTCGAGGCCGACGCGCAGGACGCGCTGTGCCCCGCTCGCGGCGCGCTGCACGTTGACGTGGACGGAAACGATTCCGGTCCCGTCGTCGAGAACCGTGATCTCCGGGCGTACCTCGGCGAGCCGCGCGGTGGACCACTGTTCGATCCGCGGCTCCCGCCACAGGCCCGCGGTCACCAGGGTCGGCCCCCAGTCCCAGCCGAACGAGCAGGCCATCTTGCGGACGAACTGGAAGGGCTCGGCATACGGCCCCGGCCGCTCGCCGAGCAGCCCGCGAAGCCGCTCGGCCTCCTCGTAGGCAGAGGTGAAGGCCACGGTCAGCGGCGCCGGACCGGCGGCCAGCGCCTCGGTCACGTCGAAGCGGTACGACCGGTGCATGTTGCGGGTGCGCCCCAGCACGGTGCCGCCGAGACGGACCTCGGCGAAGGTGTCCAGGCCGTCGAAGACCAGGTCGGCGCGCTCGTGCCCGGTGGTGGCGGGCAGGTCGGTGCGGTAGGTCCAGTCGGCCCGGCCCACCCAGGCCACGTCCGCCTCGTTGCGGTCCAGGAACGGGTCGGGGATCACGCCCGCGGTCAGCAGATCGGTGTGCACGCACCCCGGCACGGACGCGGCGACGGTGGCGTCCGCGAGAGCAGGCGGGGCCTGCGGGGGTCGGTACCTGGTGGTGTCCAGGCGCAGGGTCCAGCCGCGGGTGAGCGGCGTGCTGACCTTCATGCGGTCTCCTTGGGCCCGAAGGGGCTCGGCAGTAGAGGGAAGACAATGGTGACTGCGCCGCAGGGGGCGCTATTTGGTCGCGCCGGAGGAAAAGCCGTTGTAGATGAAGCGCTGCAGTGCCAGGAAGACGACGAGGCTGGGGATGATCACCAGCGCGGCGCCGGCCGAGATGACCTCCCAGTGGGCGCCGTAGGGGCCCTTGAACCGGAACAGCGAGGTCGAGATGGTCCCGAGGCTGTCGTCCGGCATATAGAGGAAGGGGATGTAGAAGTCGTTGTAGATGGCGACGCCCTTGATGATCACCACGGTCGCGATGGCCGGCTTGAGCAGCGGCACGATGATGCGCCAGTAGATGGTGAACGAGTTCGCGCCGTCCAGCCTGGCCGCCTCGTCGAGCGAGACCGGAATGGACCGGATGAACTGCAGGAAGATGTAGATGGACACGATGTCGGTGCCCATGTAGAGCATGACCGGCGCCCAGCGGGTGTCCATCACGCCCAGGTTGTTGACGATCTGGTAGGTGGCGACCTGCGTGGTCACGCTCGGTACCAGCGAGGCGATCAGGAACAGCGCCATCACGAGCTTCTTGAACGGGAAGTGGAAGCGGTCGATGGCGTAGGCGGTCATCGACCCGATCAGCACGGTGCCGAGTACGGAGAACACCAGGATGAACGAGGTGTTCCACAAGGCGCGCAGCATGTGGCCGTCGGTGAACGCAACGGCGTAGTTGTGGAAGTTGAACCAGTCGTGCGGCGCGGCAAGCGCCCCACCGTCGGCCATCTCCTTGCTGGTGCGCAGCGAGGTGAGCAGTACCGCGACCAGCGGGACCACCACGACCGCGCTGGCCAGTACGAGCGAGAGGTACTTCAGGAACACCGCGATACGCCCGCGGACCGGCGCTCCCCGGTCGTGGAACCGCGGCGCCCGGCCGATGGCCGGGCCGTCGAGCACGGTCATGACTGTTCCACCCTCTCGTCGGGGAACAGCAGGCGCTGCACCCAGGTCACCAGGAGCACGATGAGCAGCAGCACCACCGCCGCGGCGGACGCGAGTCCGGTCTTGTTGAAGTTGAAGGCGAGCTTGATCGTCTGGATGACGAAGGTCTCGCTGTTGTTGGAGCCGCCGGTCATGATGAACGGGATCTCGAACACCGACAGCGAGCCGGAGATCGCCAGGATCACGCTGAGGCTGATGATCGGCCGGATGCTGGGGGCGATGACGAAGCGGAACTGCTGCCAGCGGCTCGCCCCGTCCAGCGCCGCCGCCTCGTACAGCTGCGGCGGTATGGACTGGATGGCACCGATGAACAGCACCATGTTCAGACCCATGAAACGCCATACGGACACGCCCGCAAGGGAGGTGTTGACCAGGTGCGGATTGCCGAGCCACAGATGCGGCCCCGCGCCGAACCAGCCCATTACGGTGTCCAGCGTGCCGCCGGGCTGGAAGAAGTACAGGAACACGAAGCCGACCGCCACCCCGTTGATCAGGTAAGGGAAGAACAGCAGGCCCTTGAACAGGTTCCGCAGCCGGGTGTTGAAGCTGAGGACGGTGGCGAAGTAGAGGGCCGCACAGATCTGCACGACCGACGCCCCGAGGTAGAACAGGCTGACCCAGAACACCTGGAAGAGCTGGGGACGGGTGAACAGGTCGGTGTAGTTGTCGAATCCGACGAAGTTGCGGGTCGGGCTGATGCCGTCCCAGTCGGTGAAGCTGTAGGAGACCATGTCCACCACCGGCAGCAGGGTGAAGGTCACCAGCAGCGCGAGCGGGACGAGCAGGTACAGCCAGGGGGTGACCCACCAGGCGCCCCCCTTGCGCCGCAGGGGTGCCATGCGGCGCGGCCGCCGGCCGCGGGAGCGGGCCGCGTCCTGCGGCGGCAGAATGCGGGCGGGAGGTCTGCGGCCCGCGGTCCGCGGTGCGCTCATCTGGTCCTTCTTCCGGTCGCCGCTCCGCAGGGGCGGCAGGCTTGTGGGTGGGGCCGCCGTGCACGTCACGGCGGACGGGCCGTGCCCGGCGCGGGCGGTACGGTCCCGCGCACGGGCGGGGGCTGCTCCGGCCCGGCATCTGCCGGGCGGAGCAGCGGTTGCGGGGCCCGCCGGTCAGCCGAGGGTGCCCTGGGCGTCGGACCACTTCTTGTTGAGGTCCTTGAAGACGCTGTCCTTGTCACCGCCGGCCGCGCCGCGGGCGACGTCCACGATGTGCTGCGGGTAGTCCTGGTTGTTGATGCCGATCTCGGAGGCCTTGTCGATCTCGTCGACCTGGGCGGTCTTGTCGTTGGTGAGGTGGATGAACGTCACCCCGGCGTCCTGGAAGGGCTTGAGGTCCGCGGGCAGGGCCGTGCCCTTGACCGAGGAGATCGACAGTGCGGCCTGGGCGTCGCCTGACTTGTTGATGTACCAGTCCAGCCAGGCGCGCGCCGCGTCCTTGTTCTTGGAGTGGGTGTTCACCGCGTACTGGTAGTCCGGCCGCACGACCGAGCAGAAGTGCCCGTCCTTCTGCGCGGGGAAGGGCATGAAGCCGATGTCGTCGGGGTTCTGCCCGGCCTTCTTCGCGGCGTCCTGCATCTGCACGACGGCCCAGGAGCCGAGCCACATCGTCGCGACCTTGCCGGTGCCGATCAGCGCCTTGGAGTTCTCCCAGTTCGTCGTGTTGGGGTCGGCCTCGGACAGCTTGTCGTGCACGGTGTCGTACAGCAGCGAGTCGACGACGTTGAGGTCCTGCCCGGCGGCCCAGGGCTCCTTGGTGTCGGCGAGCTTGTCGTTGGCGGCCGGGTCGCAGCTCGGCGAGCCCAGGGCGTTGCCCCAGTTCGTCAGCGGCCAGCCGTCGTGGTAGTTCGTGTAGTACGGGGTCGCGCCCGTCTTGGCCTTGATCGCCCTCAGGTCGTCGATGAACTGCTGCGGCGTGGTGGGCCAGTCGGTGACGCCGGCCTGCTTCCACACGGCCTTGTTGTAAACGAAGCCGTTGGCCGTGCCGATGTTGGCGATGCCGTAGACCTGGCCGCCGACCGTCGCGTGGTCGGTGAAGTCATAGGTCTTCGACAGGTCGGCGGCCGGCCCGAGCGGCGCGAAGAACGTCGGGTACTGCTTGAGCGGCACCGAGTTCGGGATCGACAGTACGTCGCCGTAGTTCTTGCTGTTGAGCCGGATCTTGACGTCGCCCTCGTAGTCGGTGAGGCCCTGGAACTTCACCGTCACATGCGGGTATGTCTTGTTGAACGCCGCCGCGTACCCCTTGAGCGTCCCGTCCTGCACCTGGTCGGTGCGGTTGGTCAGGACGGTGATCGTGCCCGAGACCTTGGACGGGTCGGTGGGGGCCTTGGCCGCGTCGGACGACGAACCGCCGCCGCTGCCCCCGCCGCAGGCGGCCAGGCCCAGGGCAAGCACCACTCCGGTGGCCGCAATCGCTGTTCTTCGCATGCCGATCCCACTCCCTTGTTGCTGAACGGAAAACGCCGCACTGCATGCCGCGCAGCGACGGACGTCTCGTCGTCGGGGCGAAGCGGCTGATGGCTGCTTAACGTAGACGGAACACAGGAGTGTGTCCATAGAACGGTCTAGTTTAATGAGACCGTGATGTTCCGCTAGCTAGGAGGAGCAGATCACTGTTCCTTTACTTAATAAATCTCACTCGGGGGGCGCCTCGTCACCCCTCGCGGTCCCGGGGCATCGCGGGTCTTGACAGCCGCGTCTGCCGCTCGCCTCGATCAGCAGACATAAAACGCGCGAGCGCCCCCTTCCTGCACCGGCTCCGCCCTGCTCCGGCCCGATGGGGCGGGGACGGACCGCACGGCCGGAACCGCGTTCCGGCCGTGCAGGGGAGTGGGTTCAGCGGGTGAGGAGGTCGGGCGGTTCAGGCGGTCCAGGCCGTCCGGGCGGTCAGGAGGAGCCCGGCATGGGGTGCTGCTGGAAGAACTGCCACATGAGACCGTCGGCACTGATCTCGTGGGTGACGGTCCCGTTGCCGTTGTCCTGCGAGGAGTCCGGCCAGGTGTGGCCACCGTTGGAGATCGTGTACAACTGCACCTCGGCGCCGTCCCGGCAGCCGCTGTAGACGGTCCTGCTGACGTGGGTGCTCACCTGGGCGGTGGCAGGCCCCGCCGTGCAGCCGTCGAGTCCGGCCCACGCCTGCTGCGCCACCGGCACCGAATACTGCCAGGCGGTGGCGTCGCCGCCTCCGTTGTACGGATTGGTGGTGTCCTGCTGGCCGTGGAAGGCGATCACCGGAACCGCACGCGACGGCGTACAGGTCGACAGGTCCGGCCGGCTGCGGTCGGACGGGTCGGGGCGGCCCGCCCTGATACCGGACACGGGGGCTATCGCGGCGACCTTGTCCGCCAGCATGCAGCCCAGGGCCGAGGTCATCCGGCCGCCCCCGGAGTAACCGGTGGCGAAGACGCGGGCCGGGTCGACACACGCGTTCGCTGTGAGGGTGTCGATGACCTGCCGCAGGAAGCCGGCGTCGTCACGGGTGCCACTGGGCGTCACGTAGGGGACGTTCCAGATGAAGCCGCTGCCGCTGGGCACCACGCCGGTGGGCGCGGCCACGATGAAGCCGTTCGCGTCGGCGGTGGGCGCCAGGTTGCTGTAGGACAGCTGCCCGGCGCCGGTGGACTGGCTGCCGTGCAGATCGAGCACCAGCGGCAGGCGGGCACCCGCCGCACGGGTCGGGACGTGCACCAGGACCTGGTAGGTCCTGCCGTCGAAGGACACCGGCGTGTTGTACTGGCCGCTGCCCAGACTCGCCGTGCACGAGCCGGGCGGCGGCGTGGTCCCGCCGCCCGTGGGCAGGTGCCATGTTTGCCAGGGGTTGGTGTTGCGGTCGTAGATCTGCAGGCGGGTGGCGTTGGCGGTGCTGCCGCCGGGGTCGTCGAGGTAGCGGCCGGACTGCGGGTTCTTCAGGTGCCCGTCGGATTCGGTGCTCCACTGCTGGGCCCCGGAGCCGTTGCAGTCCCAGATCTGCAGCTTCGTGCCGTTCGCGGTGCCTTGCCCGGTCACATCGAGGCACTTGCCCAGGGCCCGGATCGTCCCGTCGGTGCCGACCGTCCACGACTGCGCCGTACTGCCGTTGCAGTCGTACAGCTGCACCGCCGTGCCGTTCGCAGTGCTCGCGGCCGCCACATCCACACACTTGCCACCCACACCCGTGACCGCCCCCGTGTGCGACCCACCCGGCGGCGTCGTCGGAGGAGTCGTCGGCGTGCCGGTGGGAATCGTGAACTGGCCCTGGCTGAGGACCCGGGAGGAGTTGAACGTGGCCTGGAGGCCCGCGGTGGAGTTGGCCGAGGTGAGGTATTCGGACCAGATCATGAACCAGGCCCACTGCGGCTGCGAGGCGAGCTGCGCGGCCGTCGGCACCGTACCGACCTCGGCGAGCGACACGGGCTTGCCGTGGGCGACGTTCAGCATGGCGTTGTACCAGTCGCTGCCCGGCCAGGTGTGCACCCAGGGGTCGAGGCTGGCCACGTCCACGTAGGAGTCGCCGGGATAGAAGCCGGAGACTCCTCCGGAGCCGCCGTTCTGGTCGGTGTCCTTGACGTTCCACACCCAGATGATGTTGGTCAGGCCCTTGGAGACCAGGTAGTCGTGGGTGATCTGGAACAGCCTGGCGCTGCCGTTGGCGCCGGAGCGGCCGCCCCACCACGCCCAGCCCTCGTTCATCTCGTGCAGCGGCCGGAAGAGCACCGGAATCCCGGCGTCCTTCAACTGCTGGAAGTACGGCACGGCCGTGTCGAGCTTCGCCTTGTACGCGCTGTTGAGCGAGCTGCCGTTCGTGATCAGCTGACTCCAGTCGGAGTCGGACAGACTGGCACCGTTGATGCCGCCGTTGAAGTCACAGGTCGACACGTTCGGCTTGCACATGTGCCAGGTCAGGGCGACCAGTGAGCCGTTGGCCCACTCGGTCTTGGCCTGGTTGATCATGGTTTGGCGGTTGGCGACGTCGGTGGCGGTGAAGCCGAGTTCGCCGCCCCACAGGCCGGGGTACTTGCCGGTGATCGAGTGCGCCTGCGCGGTGTACTGCGCGGGGTTGCTCAGCGGCTCCTTGTTGTGGACTCCGCTGATCACGTGGTTGCCGCTGATCTGGTGCAGGTAGTCGACGACCGCGGCCGGTGTCGAGGCGCCGGTGGCGGACGCCGGGGACGGCGATGTGGCCAGCCAGGCCGCCGCCGCCAGCGGCAGCGCGGCCAGCAGGGCAACCGTCCTACGGGTGAAGATCTTCGGTCTCAATGGGGAGCCCTCTCGTGCGTGCCGTGGGGGTGAAACGCTGCATGCACGACCTGCTTGGTGTCCGCGATATCACGCGGCCAGGCGTCACTGTCACGCTCTATACAGGTCGGAACCGACGCCCTGGAAGCTAGAACGTGTCCACGACAGTGTCAATGGATTGGACAGCAACGGGAGTAAAACGTGCCAGTGACCTGCAGGACCCTTCCCTGTGACGCTCGGCGCCTGGGAAAGGCCGCGGGCGAGGACCGCCCGGCACCGTGAGGCCCCCGGCGTTCGGCTGCCCGTAGTGACGCAGGGCCTGCATCACGGGAGAGTGCCGGATCGTTGCAGCCCGGTGGTACGGCGCCGGGACGGACTGCGCCGAGTACGGAGGCAGTAGGCGTGAGCACTCTACTTGAACGATCTATGGACATGTCGTACGGCCGGGTTTACCGTGATGCCGCTCCCCTTGCGCCGGTGCCACGACTCGGTCGGAGGCCGGCCCTGTCATTCGTCGCCCCACGGGACGAAAGGACCATCGGTGAGTTCGAGACAGAGGGGCCGCCCGTGGCGCTCCCTGCTGGCCACGGCAGGCCTGCGGACCGTCACCGTGCTCGGCGTCGGCCCGCAGCGAAGCGCACAGGCGTATCCGGCTCCGGTGGGCCGCACCGATCTGATCAACGCCCTCAGTGGCATCTCGGGAGCCCATACGGTGTCGGGGATCTTCCAGAACCCGCAGACGCCGAGCCAGTGGACGCAGAAGTACATCGAGGGCCGCCTCTCGGACGCCCAGCGGACCGAGACCATCACGGACGGGCCGTGACAAGGCGTGTTCGAACACCGGCCAGCTGTCGGACTCGTGCAGCGGCACCTCCCAGTCGCCTTACCAGTCCTCCGGCATCTTCAACGGCGTGACCGGCGGAGGAACCACGCCTCCGACGACGACGCCGGCGGGTGGGTCGCACACGGGGGCGGTCACGGGTGTGGGTGGCGCAAGTGTGTGGATGTGGCGGCCGCGAGCAGTGCGAACGGTGCCGCGGTGCAGATCTACGACCGCAACACCAACCCCTGGCAGACCTGGCACCTGCCCACCTGCCCACCTGACCCCGCCCGGCCCGCCGTAACCAGCGCACCACCCCGGGGGGGGGGGGCCCCCCCCGGCGCCCCCCCCCCCCCCCGGGGGGGGCGCCGCCCCCCGG
>NZ_JAJSYW010000086.1:0-27148 GCF_036815005.1 Streptomyces sp. IBSBF 2435
GGCCGCGAGGGATGGCGGCGGGCGGCACCGACGGGTGGCCGGGGGAGGGTGCGGCGCCCTGGCCGGCCGACGGCCTCCCCGGCGCTCCCGCCCGCGGGACTCGGCCCCTGAACCGGCGTGACGTCAGGCCTGCTCCGCGAGGCGGTCCAGGAAAGCCGCCTGCGCCTTGACGACGACCTCGCGCGCCGCGTCGAGCCCGAACCACGCCACCCGGTCCAGCTCCGGGAACTCGGCGGTGCGGCCCGAGCCGCGCGGCCACTCCATCGTGAAGGTGCCCGGCACCGCGTCCGCCGGATCGAGGTCGCCCTCCACCGCCCATACCGTCACGTGCTTGCCCCCGGACTGCACCACCTCGCCGAGCGGCAGCGGCGTACCCTCCGGCGCGGGCAGCCCCAGCTCCTCGCGGAATTCGCGGCGCGCCGCGTCCCAGGGCTCCTCGCCGCCCTCGTACTCGCCCTTCGGCACCGACCACGCCCCGGCGTCCTTGCGGGCCCAGTACGGGCCGCCCATGTGGCCGAGCAGTACCTCCACCCCGGAGCCGGTGCGGCGGAAGAGGAGCAGGCCCGCGCTGCGCTTGATGTCAGCCATGAGGCCAGTCTCCCGGTACGGGAACCGGATGACCGCGAGCACACCCCGGCTGTGGTCCGAC
Organism: Streptomyces sp. IBSBF 2435; assembly: GCF_036815005.1. Classification (NCBI taxonomy): domain Bacteria; kingdom Bacillati; phylum Actinomycetota; class Actinomycetes; order Kitasatosporales; family Streptomycetaceae; genus Streptomyces; species Streptomyces sp. IBSBF 2435. The sequence continues at coordinate 650 of NZ_JAJSYW010000086.1, forward strand.
GGGAGCCCTTCCGGACCCGTACCGCGCTCGCCCTCCGGCCCAGGGCGCGGAATAGCGCGCGCGGCCCGAACGCTTGCTGGTGCATGACGCTGGCGGAAGGGGCGGCCGGGCCCGGCAGCGGTGTGCGCGGCATGCCGACGTGGGACATGGTGGCAGTGACGGTCCGCCGGCTGGCGCCCGGGGAGCGGCTGGACGGGATGGACGGCGCGATCTGGGCGCTGGTCCTCGACGGCGACGCGCGGCTGGAGACCACGGCGGGCGCCGAGGGACTGCACACGGGGGACGCCTTCTACGTGGACGCCAGAAGCACGTACCGGCTCGTCGCGCTGACGCCGGCCGAGGTCGCGGTGGGCACGCTGCGGGCGGTCCCGCCGCTGCCGAGCCCGCTGGTGGCGCGGGACTTCGCGGGGAACAACCGCGGCATCGCCGAGCTGGTGCGGATCTGCCCGCTGGACCCGCGCCACGGCCAGCCGCTCTTCGCCGCCAGCTATGGCGGACTGATCCAGGCCGCGATGGCGCTGGTCCTCGACGCGAGCGCGCGGCAGGGCGCCGACCCGCGGCTCACCGAGCTGGTCTCGCTGCTCGACGCGCATCCCGGACGGCCCTGGACGGTGGAGGGCATGGCCCGGGTCGCCCATCTGTCCCGCTCGTCGCTGGGCGAGCGCTTCCGCCGCGAGCTCGGCCGCAGTCCCGCACAGGTGCTGCGGGAGGTACGGATGCGGCACGCCCGCGAACTCCTCGCCGGGACGAACCGGCCGGTCGAGCAGATCGCCTTCACCGTCGGGTACGGCTCGGCCGCGGCTTTCAGCCGGGCGTTCTCCGCCGACCACGGCAGCTCGCCGCAGGCGTGGCGCTCATGTCCGGGGCCCGCGCAGCAGCCCGAAGCCGACGCTGCCGGCCAGTGCGGCGGCGGTCCCGACGACTAGCGCCGCCCGGACCCCGCCTCCGTCGACCACGGCCCCGCCGATCGCCGACCCGGCCGTAATGGCCGCCTGGAAGGCCGTCACCTGCAACGACAGAGCCGACTCGACGCGCTTCGGCTCGGCGCGGGTCACCCACAGCTGGGTGGCGACCGGCACCATGTTGAAGCCGAAGCCCCATACGACGATCGCCACGGTCGCGGCGGGAAGCCCGGTGGTCGTCGCCAGCATCAGCAGGCTCACGCCCAGCAGGGCCGGCGCGGCGACCACGGCGAGCCCGAGGCGGCGGGCGAGCGCGCCGGCGGCGAGGTTGCCGGCCAGACCGCCCACGCCCCAGGCGAGCAGCAGCCAGGCCGTACTGCCCGCGGTGTTCCGCTCGATCACGAGCCGGATGTACGGGTAGGCGGCGAAGTTGCCGAGGGCCACCAGCGCGATGCAGCCCACCCCGGCCATCAGCCGGCGGTTGGCCAGCGCCTGCCGGAGCATGCCGAGCCCCGCTTCCGGCTGGGCCGGCACCGGCGGCAGGGTTGCCGCCACCGCGGACAAGGCCAGCACGCTCAGCCCCGCGGCCGACCAGAACACCGGCCGCCAGCCCACCGCGTCGCCGAGCACCGAGGACAGCGGCACGCCGATGATGGTGGCCGCGCTCACCCCCAGCGCCAGGCTCGTGGACACGACGTGGTCGCGCCCCGGCGCCGCGCGCGTGCCCGCCCCGAGCGCGAACGACCAGAAGCCGGCGATGGCGACGCCCAGCAGCAGCCGGCCCGCGAGCAGCAGCGGGAAGTTCGGGGTCACCGCCACCACCACGTTGGACAGCACGGCGGCGGCGAGCAGGCCGATCAGTACGGTCCTGCGGTCGGTGCGCGGCAGCAGCACGGCGATCGTGGGCGCGGTGACGGCGCCCGCGACCGCGGTCGCGGCGACGGCGAGGCCCGCGGTGCCCTCGCTGACGCCGACGTCCGAGGCCATGGCCGGCAGCACGCTCGCCGGCAGGAACTCGCTGGCCACCAGGGCGGCGATGCCCAGGGTGAGCGCCGCGACGGGCGCCCAGGCGGCGGCTCCGGCGGGGACGGCGCTTTTCGCGGACGAGCCGTCCGCGGCGGCACCGCCGGGCGCCGCCGCGGTCTCGGCGCTGGTCACATAGCCCTCAGAGGTCATACGGCCAGTCTCGTGCGCGCGGTACGCGGCGGCTTGACCGTTCGGCCGCTCTCCTTGATACCGAGGCCGGACCCGCCCGCCCGGCACGCACCGCGTCCCTGCTGCGGAAGGCGCCGACGTACCGCCTTCCGATCACCACCGCGCCCAGAGCCTTGCCCTGCCCGAAGCCAGGCGCCCGGAATGTGGCAGCGGCGGCGACGAAACCGCGGGACCGTCCAGGGCGGAGAACCGCGGCATCAGACCGATGAGAGGTCTTTACTTACGACACAGGTCCCAGCTGGGGCCGGGTGCGGCGACCCTACAGCTTGGTCATCTTGGCGTACGGGCTCAAGATCCGCATGCGCGCCGAGCTGAAATCCACGAGCGCGGCGACTCCGTCCTCGATGCCGACGACCCGGCCGAGGCCGTACACGTCATGTGAGACCTGGTCGCTCATGGCGAAGTGCTCGGGAGTCGGCGTGACCGGGGCCTTGAAGGGGCTGGTAGGCAAGCGACGCTTCGGTGCAGGAGGCTTTGTCATGGCTCAGTATGAGCCTACGCGTGCCCCGTTTGCTGTGGCCGTCGGCACAGATCCGTAATGGTGCAACCGCGATCACGCCACTGACCTGGGGTTTCGAGCTTTGGCGCGGCGAGATTCGACCGTGGGTCTCCACTGCCGAGAGTGGCTGACCTCCGCATCGCATCTGGCACGGTCGTGGGGCGGACCTCGGCCGCATCTGGCGGTGCGGGCTTCCCGACCCCGGCCGAAGCCCGACGCCGCGACGGAATCGGTCAGTCCTCGATGTCGACGCCGTAGCCGCGGGCCAGTGCGTCGAGGCCGTGGTCGTAGCCCTGGCCGATGGCGCGCAGCCGCCAGCGGGGACCGCGGCGGTAGATCTCGGCGAGAAGCAGGGTGCGTTCGGTCGTGGCGGCGTCTAGCGTCGCCTGGACGAACGGCTCCGCGCTCCTGTCGCGCGCCGCCGTGATCTCGACGGCACCTACGTCGCCGAAGGTCGCCGTCCCGTCGATGGCCGCGGCGATGGCCACCGTGCGGGCCGCCGGCGGAAGGCGGGAGAGGTCCGCGACGAGGGACTGCTCGGCCGGACCGTCGGTGGCGAGGCGGAGGCTGCCGTCCGGGTGCTCGGGGGCGCCGTAGAAGACGAAGTCCTCGTCGGCGACCACCTGTGCGTTCTCGCCGAGGACGAAGGCGACGACGTCGATCGCGATGCCGGTGCGCTGGGCCCAGGTCGCCGCGACCGTCCAGCACGGCACATCCCGGGTGTCGGCCAGGTCGGTGACGCCTCCCCGGGGCAGCACGAGACAGGCCGACGGTGGCCCGGCCTCGGCGGGAGCCGGCCCGGTGACGGGCGTGTCCAGCCATTCGGCGTCGTGCACCGCAAGGCCGAGCGCGGCGATCCGGGCCATGCGCCGGTCCGATTCCCCGCCGGGCAGCAGCACGACGTCGGTGACCCGCGCCGACAGGTTCACCGCGGCGGAGCCGCCGAGCGCGACGATCCGGCTGCGTACTCCGGCGGCTTCTCCGTGCGTTCCTCCCAGGACGAGCACCCGCCGCCCGGTCAGGGGCCGGCCGCCGGACCGGTCCCGCGGTGCGAGCACCGGGCGGGAGTCCGCCCGGCCGATGGCACCTGGCCGGGGGCGGCCGACAGGGCCCGGGGCCTCCTGCGCGGGTGGCTGCGGAACCGCGGGACGCCCCGACCGTACAGGTGCCTCGAGCGTCGGAGGCGCGGCCACCGTCGGCACGGGTCCGGTGGTGTGCGCCGTGCCGGCCCGCACCTCCGTCAGGAGCCGCAGGAACGTGTGCTCGTCGACGACGGGAACGCCCTCAGCGGCGGCACGGCGGAACTTGGCCGAATCCGCGTTCCGGTCGTTGGCGACGAGCACGCTCGTGTGGCGGCTGACCGATGTCATCACGTTGAGGCCGGCCCTGACGGCGCGGGCGACGAGTTCCGGGCGCGAGACGGCGGTGTCGCCCGTGATGGCGACCTTCATCCCCTGCTGCAAAGGACCGTCCTGAGGCATGCGGCCGGGGTTGCGGAAGGCACAGGGAGTCTTCGGGGGATTCAGCGCGATGTGCGTCCCCTGGCGTGGTGGGCACGGCACCAGGGGCAGCGGAAGGTCCAGCCGGGCCGCCGCATCCAGCGAACCGCGCAGGATTCCGGACAGCACGCGCACATCGTCCAACGCGTCATGGGCGCGTACTTGGCGCACCCCGTAGTGGGCGGCGAGCGTGCTCAGCCGCATGTCTCCGGTGGGCGGTGCCACGCGGCGATTGAGCGCGAGTGTGCAGAGCCGCTGGGTGACCGGCATCCAGAGCCTGGCCCGGGCGAACTCGTGCGCGAGGAAGTCGTAGTCGAACTGGGCGTTGTGAGCCACCATGACGCGGTCCTGCATCATGGCGCCGATCCGTCCGGCCACCTGCTCGAAGGTCGGCGCGCCACGCAGCCGCTCGGCGGTCAGCCCATGTATATGTACCGGGCCCGGATCGCAGCCCGGGTTCAGCAGCGTTGAGAACTCGGCGGTTTTCTCGCCATCCGGCCCCAGCGTCAGGACCGCGAGCGACAGCACGCGGTCCTGATGGGCCCGTAACCCGGACGTCTCCACGTCGACCAGAGCCCAGTCGAAGGCGTAGTCACCGGTGTCCAGGGGGCGTTGGGGGATCATGGCCGACGTCATGGCCACAGCGTGGCCCGGTGTATGCGGCTTCTCAACCGGTTCCGGCCAACTGGCCGTACGGGCGCGGGACCTCCTGCGCATGTCAGGGCAGGAGCGTTGTCGGCTGCCGCGGTTGGTGGATGCCGGGATCCGCTACGGCAGTCGGCGGGGTCGCCGGACCGGTCCCAGTGGTAGGCCCCTCGGCGAGGGCGGCGGCTCGAATACGGTCCCCGAGGCCGGCGAACGTCACAGGTGGTCCTGCGGCCTTGCGGACTGTGTTGAGCCCGAGGCTGACGGCGGCCAGTTCTTCCAGCGCGGCACGTGGGAGGACGTAGAAGTCCCACTGGGCGGTGTCGAGCGGGTCGTAGAGAGCGGGTTCGCGGGCGGTCTCGACGGCGAAGACGTAGACGTCGGCGTTGTACGAGGCAGCGGGAGCGTAGCCGCCGTCCGGTGTCCAGAAGCGGGCGCGCAGACCGCTGAATCGGATGTCGGACGGGCCCTGCTGGTCCCAGGCCTGGAGGTAGCCGCTCGCCTTGACTTCGATACGAAGGCCGCGGTCGGTCTCGACGTCGTGACTGGCCCACTCCACCCGGGGCCGGTGCGAGCCGACGGCGCGGGATTATGGTCGTGAGTCGACGCCCCTGGTCGCCGGTGGCGACGTCGATCGGGTCCGACAGGCACTTCTTCGCGGCTTGTTCGATGGCGGCTTTGGCGGGGTCTTCGGCTGCGGCGCGGGCGCCGTTTTTGGCGGCTTGTTCTGCGGCGTTTTTTGCGGCGTCTTCGGCTGCGGTTTTGCCTGCGGCGCTGCCGCCGTCGGTGGCGATGGCGAGGAGGATGTTGCCGATGAGGCGGCCTGATGCTTCGGAACCGTCGGTGCCCCAGCCGGTGCCGAGGATGCGCGGAGTGGGTCGGACGCCGCGGCGGTGGCAGCCTGCGGAGGGAGGGCTTGCACCGCTGGATGCGCGAGCGGGTGGTCCGGAGCGGAGCCGGTGCGAGCGGCCTGACCATCGAGGCACCGCCCGGCGGAATGCCCACGGAAGCGTTCGGCTGGCGCTCGGTGTTCGCGGCCCGTCAAGATCCTTGTGGTGGCCGCACGGTCGCGGGGCAGGAGGGGGCGGAGAGGATCGAGCGAACGTCGGCCGGACACCACCGACGTGCTGACGCCGCGTCAACGAACCGCGCCGTCCGTACGTTCCGGTCCGGTTCGGCGCAAGCGATGCGAACGCACGGAAGACGTGGAATCGGAGGACTTGGTGAAGATCGGATTCGCGCTGCCGCAGTTCCATCAGCAGGCGTTCGAGGTCGCGAGGGTGGCCCAGTTCGCCGTGGAGATCGAGTCGAGGGGCGGCGCCAGCCTGTGGGTGGGCGACCGCAACCTGGCCGCGGTCCACCCGCGTATCGGCTACGGGGGCCAGGGGAACACCATTCCCGAGGAGTTGAATCCGGCAGCGGATCCCTTCGTGCTGCTGGGGGTGGCGGCGAGCGCGACGCACCACGTCGCGCTGGGCACCCATGTGCTGGTGGCTCCGCTCTACCCGCCGGTTCAGTTGGCCCGATCGCTGACGACGATCGACCTGGTCAGCGGTGGTCGCCTGTTGCCAGGCTTCGGCGTGGGCTGGTCGCCGGAGGAGTACGAGGCCGCCGGCCTGGACTTCACCCGGCGTGGTGCACGGATGGACGAGCTTCTCGACGCCCTCGAAGCGATCTGGACGGAGAACCCGGCCGCCTACCGGGGAACGCAGCTGTCCGTTCCCCTGCACCATGCGCCGCTCAAGCCTGCCCGCCTGCCCCGCCCCCCTCTCTATCTCGGCGGCAACTCCAAGCGTGCCCTGCGGCGCGTCGGCGAACGCGCAGACGGATGGCTGCCGTTCTGCGTCGTCCCGAGCTGGCTCGACATCGACGGCCTCAACCAGCAACGAGCGGTCATCGACGCCGCGGCGCGCGAGGCGGGACGTGACCCCGCGGCCATCGACAGCATCCTGCGTGTCAACATCGACGCCGGCACATCTTCGGACGAGGTGTCGACGGCCATCAAGAACGTGCGGGAAGGTACCGGCATCGATCACGTGATGGTCGACACGACCTACAGCGATGAGAGCGTCGATCAGGCGCTGCGGCGCGCGTCCCAGATCCTCGACGGCTTCCAGCAGAGCTGACAGCGCCAGCAGCGGACCACCAGGGGCTACAGATCCGGCAGCGTCGCGGTCTGCGGCATCTTCGCGAGCTCGCTCCAGTCAAGACGGCAGCAGCCACCAGCGCGAGGACGTGGGCCAAAGCGTGCCGTATCCCGCGCGGACACCGGGCGTCGGGCACCTGCGCAGGGCACGCCAGCAGGTTCAAGCGCTCGTCGGGATGGACCGCTTCTCGCTGACGAGCTGGTCAACGACAGGGGGAATCGGAAAAGATGCAGGTGAAGGCACGGTCTTCCGCAGGGTTCATGGGAACCAGACACTCACATGATCTTGGAATTCGGTGCCTGCTCCGTTTCACCCAAGCGCCACGACCTCGCGTGCTGCACAGACGAGGATGATCCCGAACCATCAGGCACCGTCGACCAGGCCCCCGTTGACGGCCCTCGCCCAGAGCCGGTGCCGCCACTCGTTGGCGTCAGGAGCCGGCTGGGCGGTCAGCACTGGATTCGGCCCCGTCTCGATGAGGTGCAACAGCGTCCAGGCGGCGCCGTAGCAATCGTCCGGTCCGAAGCAGACGAGCAGGGATCGGGCCTCCTCTCCCGTCACTGGTGGGGAAATCGCCGTGAGCTGGTTGCCGCGTCGTTCGATAAGGGCGCCGGATCACCAGACGGTCAGCAGGAGGTGGTTGACGAGCAGGGCGGCCAGCGCCTGGGCCGCCAGCCAGCGACGATGGTCCCGGTGCGGCAGGAAGGCGGCGGTGGAGGTGAGCCAGAGGGCGAAGGGCAGCCAGATTCGTTCGGTCTCGGCCTTGCTCAGCCCGGACACGTCGGCCGCGAGGATCGCGAGCAGGAAGCCGCACGGCAGCAGCACGGCGGCCAACGCCGGGGCATTGTGCTGCCGCCCGTCCCGCAGGGCCCGGGGAGCGGCGGCGAGAGCGCGGCGCAGCCCCGCCACTGAGGCGACCCCTGCCGTCGCGACAACAGTGGCGAGATCCCCGAAGAACCAGTAGCGGTAGGGCCGGATACCGCCGTAGCCCTGGTAGTAGCGGGTCCGCAGCAGCCCGTATGCCTCCCACCAGTTGAAGCCCGCGGCGGTGAAGGCGGCCACGACCGCCACGACTCCGAGGACCAGGTACGGCAGCGGGCGCAGGGTGCGCGTGCAGAGCAGGATCGCGGCGGCGGGTACCACGAGCAGGACGAGCCCGTAGGAGAGGTAGGCGGCCGCGCCGAACAGGAGCCCGCTGCCGAGGCCGGCCACGGCTGTCCGCACGGGCGAGGTGCGGGTGGCCGCAACGGCGAGCAGTGCCAGCGCCCACGCGGCGACCGCGGCGAAGTAGCCGTCGGCGGATACTCCCACCCAGACGGCGCCGGGGGCGAGGACGACGAAGGGGGCCGCGGCCCGTGCCCGCTCCTCGCCGGTGAGGACACGCAGCGTGAGCAGTATGGCGGCTGCCAGCGAGGTGCCGGCGGTGATGCAGAAGGTCCCGGCGACCGCGCCGCCGCCCAGGCCTATCCGGTCCAGGCCGACGAAGGTCAGGACGGCGCCGGCGGGATGGCCGGCAATGTGTGTGGGCCAGTTGTCCGGTGAGTGCAGCAGGATATGGCCGGTGAACCCGCGCAGGGCCGGCCCGAGGTCGTCGAAGCGTCGTACGCCCGCCAGGTATTCCGATCTCCTCGTCAGCCGACCGGCGACACCGCGTTGCCAGCCGTCGACCAGGGCCAGTGCCCAGGTCCAGGCCATCGCGACCGCCCATGCCGATCCCAGCAGTGCCCGCCACGGCAGACGGGCCGCCAGGCTGGGGCCATAGGCGACGACGAGCACGGCCACAGCCACCGCGAAGGGCGTGCCGGGGCCGGCGTGCGGCATCCACCGCGCCTCCAGCGGAGGGAACGGCGAGCGGAGCAGGTAGCTGTCGCGCTGGAGGTAGCCGCCGATGCCGGCCATCGCCAGGAAGAACAGGAGTCCCGCGGCGCCGGCGGCGAGGTCCCACCGCCTATGACGGGGGGCGTCCGGGGCGTCGCCGGCTGTCTCGGGCGGTGCGTCGCGCAGGGGGAGGGGCCAAAGGGTCACCTGTCGCACCTTAGGGACGCCGCGACAGGTGATCCCGGCGTCGCGGTACGACGTCAGACTTTCGTCACTATTTCACCTGCCGGAAGACCCGTGGGCCGGACCTAGGGTCGGCAGGCATGAAAGTCCCTTCGCGCCTTCCGGCGGGCCCCTGGCGCAGTCCGCTTCGCGGCCCGTGGCTGACCTCGGTCTTCGGCGTGGTCCTGCTCGTCGGCATTCCGCTGGTCTTCGTCACCGGACTGCTGTCGTACGCCGCGTACAACCCGGACCTCTCGCGGGTCAACGACCGGACCCCGGACAAGGGCCTGCTGGGCTTCTACCTGTTCTCCTGGCCGACGCACCCGTACTGGCTCTACCGGGTCACCCAGGGTGTGCACGTCACGCTGGGGATCATGCTGGTGCCGATCCTGCTGGCCAAGCTCTGGTCCGTGGTCCCGAAGCTGTTCTCGCTGCCGCCGGTCAGGTCGGCCGGCCACGCCCTGGACCGGCTCTCGCTGCTGCTGCTCGTCGGCGGGGGACTGTTCGAGTTCGCCACGGGAGTGCTGAACTCCCAGGTCGACTACGTCTTCCCCGGATCGTTCTATCCCCTGCACTTCTACGGCGGCTGGGTGTTCTTCGGCGCGGTGCTCGCGCATGTCGCACTGCGGCTGCCTCGCACGGTCCGGGCGCTTCGAAGCCGCGGCTTCCGGGCCGAACTGCGCACCCCGACGTCACGCACCCGTCCCGAGCCCGCCGACGACAGCGGACTCGTCCCCGCGCACCCGGCGCAGGCGACGATGTCGCGGCGCGGGGCGCTGGGCATGGTGGGGCTCGGTTCCCTGGCGCTGTTCGTGGTGACCGCCGGGCAGAGCATCGGCGACCCGTTCCGGGAGACGGCCCTGCTCGCTCCGCACGGTCGCCGCCCAGGGCGGGGACCCAACGGCTTTCCGATCAACAAGCCCGCCGTCACCGCGCACATCCGGCCGCAGGACCTCGGCGAGGCGTGGCGGCTCACCGTCCGCGGTGACGGCCGCAATACCACGCTGACGCTCGACGAGCTGCGGGAACTCGCCCAGCACGGTGCCGCGTTGCCCATCGCCTGCGTGGAGGGCTGGTCCACCGACGACCAGCACTGGGAAGGGGTCAGGCTGCGGGACCTGGCTGCGCTCGTCGGCCACGGCGGTGATCCACCGGGGGTCTTCGTGGAATCGGTGCAACCCGCCGGTGCCTTCCGCGCCGTCGCGCTGCGCTCCAACCAGGTGGGCGACCCGCGCTCCCTGCTGGCCCTGCGCGTCAACGGCGCAGAACTCTCCCATGACCACGGTTACCCCGCCCGGATCATCGTTCCGGGCGCCCCTGGCGTGATGAACACCAAATGGGTCCGGCAACTCACCTTCGGTGCGACGGACTTCGAGGACCGCGCATGAGACGGCTGCTGCGCGGACTCTACGGCGAGCCGCCGCTGCACCTGGTGGTGCTGCTCGCCTCGTTCGCCCTGTGCGGGTATGCCTTGGCCCGGCTGCTGGCGGGCGACTGGTGGGGGATCGTGAAATGGTCCGCCGGAGCCGCCCTCCTCCACGACCTCGTGCTCGTGCCGCTGTACGGCGGCGCCGACTGGTTGCTGCACAAGGCCGTCCGAGGCCGGCGGCCGCGGTCGGAGTTCCGGATCGCGGTGGTGAACCACATCCGAGTACCGGCCGTCCTCTCCCTGCTGCTGCTGCTCGTCTACTGGCCGCTCATCTCCCAGGACTCCGGACCGACCTACCGTGCCGCGACGCTGCTGTCCCCCGGTGTCTTCCTCGGCAGATGGCTGATGATCGCCGCCGGGCTCTTCGCCCTCTCCGCGCTGCTCCTCGCCCTGCGCAGGTGGCGGGCCTCCAGACCGCCGCGCCCGTGAATCCTTACGAACCTGTGGCGGCCGGGCTCAAACCGGCCGTTGGGGCGGCACGAATCCTAGGGTCGCCGCATGCGCGTACTTGTCACCGGCGGGGCCGGCTTCATCGGCTCGCAGATCGTCGCCGCCCTCGCCCTGCACGGACACGAGCCGGTCGTCCTCGACGCACTCCTGCCGTCCGCCTACCTCGTTCCGCCGCCCCGGCCCGCCGAGGCGGCCGGATGGTTCCACCGGGACGTCCGCGACCGGCAAGCTGTTGCGGCGGCCCTGCACGGTGTCGACGCCGTCTGCCACCAGGCGGCCATGGTGGGGCTCGGCAAGGGCTTCGCCGATGCCTCCGAGTACGTCAGCTGCAACGACCTCGGAACGGCGGTGCTGCTGGCCGCGATGGCCGACACCGGAGTTTGCGACCTGGTGCTCGCCGGATCGATGGTCGTCTACGGCGAGGGCCGGTACGACTGCGCGCGGCACGGCCGGGTGGCACCGGGTCCCCGGGATGGCGCCGACCTCGCCGCCGGGCGGTTCGAACCCCACTGTCCGCGGTGCGGCGAGCCGCTGGCTCCGGGCCTGGTCGGCGAGGACACCCCCGCCGACCCGCGCAACGTCTACGCCGCCACCAAGCTCGCCCAAGAACACCTGGCGTCCTCCTGGGCCCGGGCCACCGGCGGCCGCGCCATCTCCCTGCGGTACCACAACGTCTACGGACCCGGCATGCCGCGCGACACCCCGTACGCCGGCGTCGCCTCGTTCTTCCGCTCCTCGCTGGCCCGCGGCGAGGCGCCGCGGGTCTTCGAGGACGGAGGCCAGCGGCGGGACTTCATCCACGTGCGGGATGTCGCGGCGGCCAACCTCCTGGCTCTGGAGGCGGTTTCCGCAGCCGACCCCGGCACCTTCCGCGCGTACAACACCGGCAGCGGCACCCCGCACACCGTCGGGGAGATGGCCGCGGCACTGGCGGAGGCATGCGGCGGCCCCCCACCCCGGATCACCGGCGAATACCGCCTCGGCGACGTCCGCCACATCACCGCCTCCTCCGAACGCCTGCGAACGGAACTCGGCTGGCGTCCGCGCATCCCCTTCGCCGACGGGGTCGCGGATTTCGCCCTCGCCCCCCAAAGGGCGGTCCGGGCACCCGCCGCGACCTCTTGACCCGAAGCGTCCCATTCTTCCGAGTCCGACGGGAACCGACCATGATCCCCCTCACCGCCGACGTCGTACTGCCCTGCCTGGACGAGGCGGACGCCCTGCCCTGGGTCCTCAGCCGGATCCCCCCAGGATGGCGGGCCGTCGTCGTGGACAACGGATCGAGCGATGGATCGGCGGCTGTCGCGGCCGAACTCGGCGCGACCGTCGTGTGCGAGCCGCGAAGGGGCTTCGGAGCTGCCTGCCACGCCGGACTGCTCGCCTGCACGGCGGAGTTCGTCTGCTTCTGCGACTGCGACGCCTCGCTGGACCCGGCTCTGCTGCCGGCCTTCGTGCGACAACTGGGCGACGGCGACGCCGACCTGGTCCTCGGCCGACGTCGGCCCGCCGCACGCCGGGCATTCCCGCCGCACGCCCGCGCCGGCAACGCCGCCCTCGTGCGCATGCTCCACCGCCGCACCGGCGTGAGGCTGCGCGACCTCGGCCCCCTGCGGGCGGGCCGGCGGGAGGCGCTGCTCGGGCTCGGCCTCACCGACCGGCGCAGCGGCTACCCCCTGGAGATGGTGGTGCGGGGCGCCGATGCCGGATGGCGGATCACCGAGCGGGACGTGCCCTACCGCCCCCGTACCGGAACCTCCAAGGTCACCGGCACCTGGCGCGGGACCTGGCATGCCGTACGGGACATGAGGGCGGTGCTGGCCGCGCCCGCGCGCCCGCTCCCGTACGAGGCGGCCACGCGATGACGACCCTGATGGTGATCGCCAAGTCACCCGTCCCCGGCCGGGTCAAGACCCGCCTCACCCCGCCCTACACCCAGCAGGAGGCCGCCGCGCTCGCCGAGGCCGCGCTCGCCGACTCCCTGGCCGCCGTCCTTGCGACACCGGTGGACAGGCGGCAGCTCGTACTGGACGGCGACCCCGGGGAGTGGCTGCCGCCCGGCATGGAGGTCGTCCCGCAGACAGCAGGAGGGCTCGACGAGCGGCTGGCCGCCGCCTTCGCCGCGTGCGACGGACCGGCCCTGCTCATCGGCATGGACACCCCGCAAGTCACCCCCGAACTGCTCGGGCAGGCCCTGCAGTCCGACCCGGACGGTGCTGACGCCTGGTTCGGGCCGGCAGTCGACGGCGGATTCTGGGCGATCGGCCTGGCCGTGCCCGATCCCGCCCTGCTGCGGGGAGTGCCCATGTCGACGCGCTCGACAGGAAGGGTCCAGCGCGCCCGGCTCGTCGCAGCAGGCCTGACCGTACGGGACCTGCCGACCCTGCGCGACATCGACACCGCCGCCGACGCCCGGATCGTCGCCGCAGAGGCACCCGGTACCCGCTTCGCCGCCGCCCTCGCCCGACTCGTCCCGCCGGGGGCCTGGTGAGCACCCCTCTCACCCTTCCCGACGCCCAGGCCTGGTCGACAGCCGACCCCTACGCCACCGCGCTGCGCACCGGCCGCGGCCCGCTCTTCCTGCACCGCGCCGACGGCTGGCTCCTCCCACTCGACGTCGAACGCTGGTGCGCGGCCCCCGATGCTGCCGACCGAGCCGTCATCGCCGCCTGCGCCGGGACCACTCTGGACATCGGCTGCGGCCCCGGGCGCATCGTCGCCGCCCTCGCCCGGCAAGGCCGCAACGCGCTCGGCATCGACATCAGCCCGACCGCGGTCAACCGCACCAGGGCCGCGGGCGGCACCGCACTCGTGCGCTCCGTCTTCGACCCCCTGCCGCAGGAGGGCCGCTGGCACACCGCACTTCTGATCGACGGCAACATCGGCATAGGCGGCGACCCCACCGCCCTGCTCACCCGGGCACGGCACCTCGTCCGCCCCGACGGCCTGGCGATCGTCGAAACAGCACCCCGCGGCATTGCCGACGACCTCGACGAGCGAACCCACGTCCGCCTGCACGATGGCACCGGAGCCCACGGCGCCACCTTCCCCTGGTCCCGGGTGGGCCCGTCCGCCCTCATCCGGCACGCCGACACGGTCGGCTGGGCCCCGGTCTCGTCCTGGACGACAGGCGACCGGAGGTTCGTCGTCCTCGGATGATGCCCTCCGGCCAGCCGGCCGTCGGGGGCGCCGACGTGACTCCGCCGCTGTGCCGCCGTCAGGACGTCACCGCTGACACGGCGCTGCCGCTGGTGGTGGCCGGTGTCGTACGGCTGCCGCTGCTGGGCGCGGAGCCGAAGTTGCAGCCTCCGCTGCCGCTGACCACCGGCGTGATCCTCTACGCCACCTGCCGTCTCACGCACGCGGACCCGTACCTGGCGGCATTCTCCGCGGATGCGGTGATGCGCGCACGTGTACGCGCCTCGCAGTAACCGACGGTGACGCTTGACGGTGGCGCACTGGACGCGGCACGGGACGAATGCCGGCAACCCAGCGCCTGCCGGGCGTCCTGGTGATCGACGCCGACGGAGCACCGTACGCGATCCTGCCGGCGTCCCGGCTGGTCGAACCGACGGTGCCCGCGTACGTCATCGAGGACCCCGCGCCGGCCGCCGCGGACGAGCCGCACGCCGACCGGCAGAGCCTGCCCCGCGAGCGGCCCCAACCGTTCCGGCTGCGCTACTTCGCCCTGCGACCTGGGCACCGGCGGTCGACGGACGCCCGCCCGCGTCGTGGCACGAAGTGCTCGGTTCCGCCTGGCAGTTGGTGCTCAACCTGGTCGGCATCGTCGTCGCGGGCCTTCTCACGATGCTCATCCGGAAACGGGCGCGGCACAAGCAACGCAAGCGCTCCGCGGCGACCGCGCGGCGCTGAGAACCGGTGCGGCCCGCGCACCCGCCCGCGCGGGCTGACGATTGTCCGACGGCCCCCCGGCGACCCGCGGCGACCCGCGCCGCCCCCGCGCACACGCCCGCGCGGGCTGACGCATCCTCCCGAGGCTGGGAGGAAGCCGCCCGGCCCTCGATCAGTTCACGACGGGTTCTTTGGCGTACCTGATCAGGCCCGCGACGTCCTCAGGGACGAGCCGTCCGATGGCCGCCGTTGGAGTAGACCGCCACGACCACCTTGCCCTGGGGGCCGAGGGCCTCCTGGGCGCGCTGGAAGGCCCGCAGCTGGGTCCGGCAGTACGGGCACCAGGAGCCGCGGTTGCAGAGAACGACGCCGCACGCGCAGTGCCTGCCGAAGGCGGGGACATCCGCGGTCCGTTCCGATGCGGATCGTGCGCGGGGGCAGCCGCCCGGTGGTGACCGGGCGGCGGGTCCAGATGACGCTGCTCCTGGCAACGCCGGTCGGGACGATCGCGGCGGTCACCTCGACCAGCGCTGCGCCGGGCGCCGCACATCCCGGCCGGGCGGGTTATTCGAGCACGGACACAGCTGTCCTCAACTCGCCGAACACCTCTCGCGCGTACTCGACGAGAGCCCGCGGATCCGCCGCCGAGATCCACCGGTCGAACGCGCCGTAGAACGCACGCGCGCCCAGTTCGGCCGCCAGATCGGCGACGAGTCGCGGGACGCCGCGCGCGCGAAGCGCCTGCGCCAGCGCCTCGGAGAGCGCCGCCCGCTTGGCGGCGGAGCGCTCCCGCAGCTCCGCACTGTTGGCTATGACCGTTCGAAGCCGCCGCCCGATGTCGCGGCGGTCCTCCGTGAACGAGGATGCGAGTTCGTCCAGCGCCAGCTGGACCATCTCCAGAGGCGTCGCCGATTCGGGCGCCTCCGCGACCGCTTCGGCCATGATCCGGCTGTGGATCTCCTGCCCGGAGAACAGCACCTCGCGCTTATCGGTGAAGTGCCGGAAGAACGTGGTCTTGGTCAGCCCTCCAGCCCGCTCGGCGATCTCGTTGACCGTCGTCGCCTCGTATCCCTGCTCGGCGAACAGTTCGACCGCGGCGCGGATCAGCCGTTCCCGTGCGTTCGGTTCCCATCGAGCCATGGGGGCAATCCTAGGTGATGTGACTTGGTAACGTCACCGTGCTACGGTGACGTTACCAAGTCACATCACTTCCCGGGGAGATCCTCGTGCGCATTTTCGTCACCGGTGCCAGCGGCCACATCGGTTCCGCCGTTGTCCCTGAGCTCATCCACGCAGGTCACGACGTCGTCGGCCTCGCACGTTCCGACGAGGCGGCCGCGACCGTCATGGCGATGGGCGCCGAGGCCCGCCGTGGGAACCTGACCGACCTCGACGGTCTGCGCGAGGCTGCCCGCAACGCCGACGCGGTCGTTCACCTCGGCTTCCAGCACGAGGGCATCGCGTCCGGCCGTTTCGCCGAGGTCGCCGCGCAGGACGAAGAGGTCGTCCACGCCGTCTGCGGCGAACTCGTCGACACCGGCAAGGCCTTCCTCGGCATCGGCATGGGCCGCGTCGAGGACCTCGTGAACCACTGGAATCCCCGCGCCAAGGTCGCGCTCACCATCCACGGGTACGCCGACCGCGGCGTGCGCACGGTCCTGGTCGCGGTCCCGAACGTCACGCACAGCAAGCGCGACCGGCACGGGTTCATCCCGCAGTACCTCCGGATCGCCCGTCAGACCGGCGTCGCCGGTTACGTCGGTGACGGCGCCAACACCTGGGCCGCGGGCCACACCCTCGACGTCGCCCGCGTCTGGGCGCTCGCGGTGGAGAAGGCCCCGTCCGGCTCGCAGGTCACCGGCGCCACCGAGGCCGGCGTCCCGGTCCGTACCGTCGCCGAGTCCGTCGCCCGCCATCTGGGCATCGAAGCGGTCAGCATGTCGGCGGAGCAGGCAGCCGAGCACTTCAAGGCATTCCCCTTCATCGGCATCGACGTCAAGATGCCGAACGAGGCGACCCGCGAACTGCTCGGCTGGGAACCGGCCCACCCCACCCTGCTCGCAGACCTCGACGCGGGCTTCTACTTCAATCGCTGAGCCGCAAGGAGTCCGGCGACGCGTCATCGGGTTGGTGGCGGCGGGTGGTGTCCGGGCTGAGCTGGTCAGTGTCGGTGGCAGGCGGGGTCCGGAGGGTCTGGTGCTGGGGTCGGGCAGGTCGAGGCGTCACCCGATCGCGCACCGGCCCCGGCCGGGCCCCCGGTGCAGAGGCCGAGGAAGAGTTCGACGCTTCCGCCGGGGCTGGGAAAGGGCAGGTCCAGGAGAGTGGCCACGCCTGGGGCCGTGAAGTCGTCACCGAGTCTGTCCCGCAGTGCTCTGAGGCCGCTCGGTGGACCAGGAACACGGCCTGGAGCAGGCCGATGTAGTCCGCGCGACGCTGCCTTCCAGTCCCACGGCGTCGGCTACATGGCTGATGTTGAGGACCTGCGCCGTCTGGCCGACGAGCCGCCGCAGAATCTGTGGGAGTACCTGGCGCTGGCGGACCTTGCGGATCTCCAGGACGTCCCTCTCCAGGACGAGGGTGACGAAGTCGCGGAACCATCGATCGCGCGAGCGTCCTGCTGGACGTGCCAGTGCCAAAGGGAAGCCGCCGGTCAGGACGATCCGCTCGTAGTCCGCCCTTGAGGCATCGGTGGGCTCGGCGCTGATCAGTGCGGTGGGGTCCGAGACCAGGGCGTCGAGGGCGGTTTCGCGCCGAGCGAGCAGTTCGCCCTGGGAAAGGGGCCACATCGTGGCGACGTGGGCGCGTCCGGTCAGGGACTGGCTGGCCGCGGGCAAGGTCTCGTATCGGGTGGACCCGGTCAGCAGGTAGCGACCCGGTCTGAGGTCCTGGTCGAGCTCAGCCTTGATCGAGTCCAGGAGGGTGGGAACGTGCTGGAACTCGTCGACGCAGACCGGAACGGGGCGATCGGCGCTCACGAACAGTCCGGGGCCCGCTGTCACCGCGCGACGGGTCGCGATCTCGTCGAGATCGACTACGTCGACGCCGTGCGCGGCTGCGCAGGCAGCCAGCAGAGTGCTCTTGCCGACGGTTCGGGCACCCGTCAGGCGATGACCGGCTCCTCCTGGAGAAGCTCACTGATGACGGCCGTGAGGTGCCGTTCGACCAGGTCAGGGTGTTCTACGACCATAATCATCTCCTGGGAGCTCACGGCGATCAGGGGCCACTATGCCGGATCTGCCGTCCCGCAGTGCCAGAATCGACGCCCCTGTTTTGCCAAATCGGCCGCACGTTCGTACCCCGGATCGGCTGTTATCCCGGGTGCCCGGAGACGCCGGCGGACACGGACGCGACTGGTCGGGCCGCCGCCTTGGGCAGTGCCGCACGCATCCCGCCAAGGGGGGCTTCGTCCGCATCCCGCTACCGGAACACCGGGCCGCCCTGTGGACGGACGCTGCTCGCGCCTACAGCCAGCAGGGCCGCCTCGCTGACGGCTACCAGGCGCTGCGCATCGCCGAGAGCTGCGCCGCCCGGGACGTACGCCGACCCGCCGTGCGCGAGCTGGTGGCCGACATGGCTGCGCGTGACCGTCGTCGTACCCTGCCGGAACTGCGTCACTTCGCGGTCCGCACTGCTTATACGGAAAGCGCGCGAGCGGACACTCTGTGTGCATGGCGCATCGTCGGCGGCAGCGCCCGACCGGTTTGGTCTTCCGGAGACACGTCGACGGAACCCGCGTGGGGAGCGGCCCGATGACGCATGCGGAAAGCGACGACGAAGTCCCGGTCGTGGTGAGGCGGTGGCCTCACGGCGCCCGGTGTGTGGGACTTGCCCGGCGGGAAATGTGCCCGGAGCTGGCAGCCTGGGGACTGAACCGCCCTACGGAACCGCCGAGCTGGTCCTCTCGGAACCCATCAGCAACACGGTCCGGCACGCCCGCTCTCCTCGCGGATGCCAGATCGAGACGTGGTACGAGCGGACGTCCGGTGGTGTGCGCATCGAGGTGCACGACGCCAACGGCAACACGGACGGGGCCTTCCGGGGTCTTCTTCTCGCGGACGCTCTCACCGGCTCGCGGTGGGGTGTGAGCGAGCGCGATGGCGTGGGCAAGCGGGGATGGGCTGTTGTCACCACCAACGATCTCACCGCCCCGTCGGCGCCCGAGGTGCTCGGGGATGAGCGTCCTGGCGGAAGCTGAGGATGACGCACGGGGGCAGCGGCTTTCGAGCTGGCTCGGACAATTGATAAGTTTCGGATCGCTGATCCGGGACTTATCAACGGACGCGGGTGGTGGGTGTATTCGCGCTCCGCGATTCGTCGCCCAATGGCACACTTTTGGCACGCGACCCTCGAATTGGTCGAGACAAAAAACAAGCCCCAGGTCTTCGGCCTGGGGCCGTGCGATGGAGCGGATGACGGGAATCGAACCCGCGCTCTGCGCTTGGGAATCACAGGGACCTCGTCGGTATCCGCCCTGGTCAGTGGCCCGTTTCGCTCCGAAGCGCGCACGTTGCCGTGCCGTTGGTGACCATGGCTCTCCGCCCCGTACCGCTGTGCGTGGTGCGGATGTGGTGCGGCGGGCACTAGCTACCGGTCGTGGAGGATGGTGGGCCGGGTGACGGGTACGACGGTGAGGAGGCCGTCGAGGCCCGTGTAGTCCTCGGGGTTGGTGGTGAAGAGGGGGAGTTCTTCGGCGATGGCGATGGCGGCGATCATGAGGTCGGCGATGCGGCGGCGGGGTTTGCGGCCGGCTCCGATCACGGCTGCGCAGACCCTGCCGTATGTGCGGGCGGCTTCGGTGTCGAAGGGGATGGGGTCGAACTCGTTCTCGGCGCGTTGCAGGATGTCGAGGCGGCGACCCCGCTCCGCGTGCTCGTCGTAGTCGCTCTGCTCCTCGTTCCTGCGCACCTCGTGCGGACCCGCGGACAGTTCGGCCAGGGTGATGGCGCTGATCGCCACTTCGGCGGGGAGTTCCGCGGGGTCGATCCATTTGCGCAGGATGACGATGTCGGTGTCGAGCAGGCCCTGGGGGTACTCAGCGGGCATAGGGGTCGTCCATCCCCTGCTCGGCTGTGGCGTCCTGGTCGGCCCGAAACGCTTCGAGCGAGACGTCCGAGGCCGTGCGGGACATGGCGGCGAACTCCGAGCGCGGAACGAACCGCCGGCGCCGGCGCAGCGGGACGAGCTCCCCGATCTGGTGTCCGTCGCGGGTGACGGTGAAGGACTGCCCACCCTGGACGGCATCCATGATCTCTTTGGACCTGCTGCGCAGATCGCGCTGGGTGATCTCAGGCTGAGCTGTCATGGGTCCACGGTAGCACCTTGTAGCACGGTGTGCCGCGGTGGTATGCGGCCGGAGACAGCTGTCCGACTCGGCGAACAGAGTCGTCTCACGAGCGTCAGAGCGTGTCCGGGATCATGACCGACGTGATATTCCGCCGCCTCACCCGCAGGCGACCCGCCACATGCGAAGGCCCCCGCGGAGAAGATCGCTCCGTGACCCGTCTCAGACCCGCCCTCAGAAATCAGGCACTCCTGCGTCCTCCCCATCCTGCTCATTTGCGTGAAGTGAGAAGGCGGGGTGATCCCATATCTCCGGCGGCGACGGGTTGCCGGGCAACGGGCTCAGCTTCTCGGTGTGTCCTTGCGGCCCGGAGCAGAGCACGAAGGGACTGGTGGGCGGATGCATCGGTGCGGCGAGACGGGGGTCGGTGTGGTGCAGCCACCAGTTGGACAAGACGAGGGACCGTCGACCCGCAGGTACTCGAAGGCGCCCCACATTGCCCTGAGCAGGACGAGCGCCTCCGGATGCGTCCACCAGTCCGGGCATCAGGCCAGATGAACGCCGTCCACAGGGCGCTGCGCGATTTGGGAGAGGTAGTCGTCGTAGAACTTGTCCAGCGAAGTGAAGACCAGTCCGGCCTCGGCCTCCGGTGGCGCCGCTCCCTTCGACGCGGCAGCGCCTCCGTCGAAGGGGGTGTCCTGCTTCTCCTGCGGGTCCGGCATGTCGTCCTCTCTTGTCGGAGCGCGTGATCACGTCTGTTCCGCCGGCCGGCGGTTCCTGTCCGTCAGGCCTGCTGCAGCCCGTACCGGCGTCGTACGTCCAGCGCCTCGGACCTGTGCCCGCGGCCCTCCAGCAACTGGGCCCAGCGGGTAGCCGTTTCCGTCACGTCATCGTCCGGGGGGCGACTTCGCGCCGACGCACGGACGTAGTGTTCGGTGCCTTCGCTGGTGAGGGTCGGTGCCCGCAGCAGAGCACGCGTTCCTCCGGCCGCAGCGACGTGGCTGGCGAGTTGCAGCAGATTCGACGCAAGCCGCCTGTGCGCCTGGCCGGAGTGCCGGGCCTGCGGACGCAGCAGCACGACGGCCCGCTTCCTGAGCGGGACGGGATCGGCTTCTGCGCCGGTGGTCTCGCTCAGCCAGGCCATGAGGGCCAGCCCGTTCGTGTAGGGCAGGGCTTCCTTGTCGGGCGCCTCGCGCCAGCGCGGTTTGTACAGCTCCAGCGCTTCGTCGGCCGCCCGCAGTGCGCACTCGGGTCTGCCGTATTCGGCCAGGGCGATGGAGTGGTCATGCAGCGCCTCGGCCAGAGCAGCCTCGTTCGGTGCCTGGTGGAGACGGGCGAGTTCGCGCCGGACGCCGATCTCCTCCTCGATCAGGGGAGGTTGCCTCCGCCTGGCGCGCGGCGCCCCGGCGGGATCGGGCGGCATTGGAAAGGTCGTTGGTCAGATTCCTGCCATAGCGCGGGCTTCCGGGGCCTGGGCGCGCGCGGGTTGCCCGCCGAAGAAGCCTCGCAAGGGTCCCGGCCGCGTACACGGAAACCCCCGGCCGAGCGGCACATGACGCCAACACGGGTGGGGCGCACAAAGGAGGCTGCCACTGAGCCTTTTCCAACCTGTCGGTGGGGCTGGCCAGTTGGGGTGACAATGAGGTGAAGCCCCTGGTAGATGGGTTTTCGACCAAGAGAACCGTCTCCACCAGAGGCTTCGCATGCTTGGCTACCCGTCCGGCGTGGACGTGTCCAGCTCCGCCCTGCGCTTCCTTGCAGATCAACTTCGGCGGCACCGCCGAGCCATCAACTCCCGCTGGCGACGGCTGACCGCCGGCCGCCAAGCCCTTCTCACTCTCGCCCACCTGCGCGTCGGCCACACCTACGCCCAGCTCGCCGCCGGGGTCGACGTGGGGACCACGGCCGCGTACCGCTACGTCACCGGGGCCGTCGGCCTCCTGTCCGACCTCGCCCCCACGCTGTCCGACGCCGTCCGCACCGCCTCGCAGAAGGCTTTCGTGCTCCTGGACGGCACACTCCTGCCCATCGACCGCATCACCGCGGACCGGCCCTTCTACTCCGGAAAACACAAGAGACACGGCATGAACGTGCAAGCCCTCGCCGATCCGTCCGGCCAATTGCTGTGGGCCTCGCCGGCCTGCCCGGAGCCGTCCACGACATCCGAGCGGCCCGCGAACACGGCATCATCGACGCCCTTGCCCAGGCAGGCATCCCGTGCCGGGCAGACAAGGGCTACCGCGGCGCCGGCGGCACAGTCCGCATCCCGTACTGGGAACGATGGGACACGCTCTCCCCAGGGCAGAAGACAATCAACCGCTCCCACGCAAAGATTCGCGCACTCGTCGAGCAGGCCATGGCGACCCTCAAGAACTGGCGGATCCTGCGCAAAATCCGATGCTCCACCACGCGAATCACCACCCTCGTCCAGGCCGCCCTCACCCTGCATCTGGCCAGCTCAAACCGATGATGAAAAAGGCTCAATGACCTGGGGCTTATCAATGGAGCGGATGACGGGAATCGAACCCGCGCTCTGAGCTTGGGATTCACAGGCGCCTTGTCGGTGTCCGTGCTGGTCAGCGGCACGTAGCGTCCTGAAGTGCCCCCCGCGTCGCGGCCGTTGATGACCGTGGTTGACCGCGCTGTACCGCTGTACCGCTGTACGTGGTGCGGATGTGGTGTAATGGGCGAGCCTTATCGGTCATGCCCGTCGCGGGTGGCGGTGATGGACTGCCCGCCCTGGACAGCGTCCATGATCTCTTTGGACCGGTAGCGCAGGTCGCGCTGGGTGATCGTCTACCTGCCGATCCGTCACCGCCATGGCCGGGTTGCGGCATGAGGCCCCTGTCGGCTGTGTCGGGTCAACCGCGAGAACGACGGAGCCTTGGCATCCGCGCACAGCTGGGCTTCGCGTGGCACCAGGGCTTCGGCATCATGGCTGAATGCCCAATTCCTGTAGATAGTCGGCCTGTTCCTCATCGAGCTGGGCGGAGAACAGCCTTCGCAGGGGCGCGAGGAGTTCGGTACGGACCAGCAGGTGTTCATCGATACGCAGGAGGGCATGCAACTGGATCTCGCGAATCGTCTCGTGATCTTCTGACGCTGCAGTCAGTGCCAGAATCCTCACCAGCAGGTCTGCCTCGTCTTGGTCGAACAAGGGTGACCAGTCGCTGCAGGTGTTTGCGCCGTATTCGCGATCTTCAGGGGAGGCGGACACGATCTTCGTGACGAGGCCCACCAGATCCGTCTCGCCGATAGTCATCTAGAGTCCCGGATACTCAGAGGGCCAGGGTATGTGCGTAGCGTTTGCAGCGTTCGGATTGTAGTTCGGACTGTTGGGATTGTGGGACTGATGATGGTACAGATTTCCGGCCTCGTCCTGGTATTGCCTACCGATCTGGATGCGGTAGGTCTCGCCTGATGCTGAGTTCGACCCTACCGGGGCGGTTCCGTCGGGGCCGTGAATCCTGAGCCGTACCGTCTGTCCCGCGTCGTTCTTCCAGGAGTATTCGAGGCCGTACTGCGAGCCACCACCTGAGTGGGGTGTCAATTCGCGAATCTTCGCATCGTCGGGAACGATGCTCATGGGATCTTTCCCTCGAAGGTCATATCCCTTGCATGGTGCGAGTCCGAGGGCGTCCTGCCACGCCAGCGGGTTGTCCACGTATCCGTAGTGGTTGTCCGCCGGAATCAGCCCCAGTGGATCAGGGCTGATGTATCGCGCGGTCTCGGGATCGTAGTACCGATGGTAGTTGTAATTGAATCCCGTCTCGTCGTCGGCGTATTGACCCGGGAACCGCAGTGGGCAGTAGGCCTCCCCGAAATTTTTTGAAGCCGGGTGAGCAACGCCCCAGACGTCGTGCCGAGAGCGCCACGGGATGGTGGCATCCTGGGCAACCAACTCCGTCGGAGATCCGACGGGATCCGTTATCACCGCGTAGAAGGAGAGATCCGCGCCTGAGGAGGACGGCGGGCCCGGCGGTGGGGATGCCGGACTGTTCGGGTCCGGCCTGAGAAGCACTGCGCGGCTGGCCGTCTGGGCCAGCGCGGTATGCGTGCCCGGTGCATAATCCCATGTCGTCGTACGCCCTTCCGGAGAGCGCTCCTCGGCCAGTCGGGTGCCCTCCCAGGCGAAGGTGGTCGTGTGCGAGGTGCCGTCGAGCGAATGCAGTTTGGCGATCCGTCGGCCCAGCGGATCGTAGGTGTACCGCCACGTGAGACCGTCGGGGGTGACGGCTTGAACGAGACGGTCTTCGGCGTTCCAGGCGTAAGTCCACGTCTTCTTCGCCCCGCTGAGGTGCCTGAGCGTTTTGCGCACCAGACGGCCTTGGGCGTCATGTTGGTAGACGGTGCGACCGGATCGGCGAATGATCGCGCCGGAGAAGTCACGATCCGTAAGGGTGTAGGCATTGCCGGGGACCATGGCACGGGTGAGGTTGCCGGTCGCGTCGTAGTCGTATATCTCCGTGCCGGTGGACGCATGGACGGCGGTGATGCGTCCGACCGCGTCGAGGTCGTAACGGCGAGTGCCGTCCAGAACGTCCTGGACCTCGGAGAGGTAACCGTCGTCGCGGTAGGCGTAGGTGCGGTTGTGCAGAAGGCGTTCGGCCTGCGCCGGCTGAGTGGCGACCACGGCCTGTCCGGAGAGGCGCCCCGTGGTGTCCCAGCGCTGCGTGAGCAGAAGGTTGCCCCCGATGCGGCGCTCTGTCGCGCGCCCTGCCGCGTCGTGCGCGAGGGTGAGGCTGCCAGCCGATGTGATCAGTTCCTCGGGTCGGCCGACGGCGTCATAGGTCCACGTGGAGGTGTGGCCGCTCGGCGTCGTGCGGGAGGTACGTCGCCCGGCCGCGTCGTAGGTGTAGCGAGTGGTGCGGTCGTTGACGGTCTCGGTGAGGGGGCGGCCGAGCGCGTCGCGTACGTAGCTCAGGGTCGCCTCGGAGTTCGCGGCGCTGACGAGCCTTCCGGCGTCGTCGTAGGTGTAGGTGGACACCTCTCCCGTGCTGGTGCGCTGTTCGGTGACGCGTCCGAGAGAGTCCAGGACGAAGGCGTGGGTCTCGCCTGCACCATTGGTGCGGCCCATGAGCTGGCCCGCGGCGTTGAGGGCGTACGTGAGCGTGCGGCCGCCAAAATCCCTCTCGGAGGTGAGTCGGCCGGCCGGGTCGTAGGTATAGGTCCAGTGGTGCCCCAACGCGTCGGTGACTTGGCGTAGCCGCAACTCGGTGTCGTACTCGAAGGTTCGGACGGCGCCGTTCGGCTCGCTGCGGGAGGCGACGAGGTCGAAGTGCGTGTACGTATACCGGGTGGTGTGGCCTGCCGGGTCGCTGAAGGCGGTGAGATTGCCCTCACCGTCCCACCGCCACGTCTCGCGTGCTCCGTCCGGACTCTCCCGCCACTCCGGCTTGCCGTCCGGTGTCCATTCCATCCGCGTAGTACAGCGGAGGGGATCGGTGAACGCTGTCAGGTGGCCGAAGCCGTCGCGCTCGACGTGCGTGGTGTGGCCCAGAGGATCGGTGGCGCCCATGCGCAGCCCGGCGGCGTTCACTTCGTATCGGTGAGTACGGCCGAGCGGATCCGTCTTCCCTACGAGGGCGCCACGGGAGTTCCGGTGGTAACGCGTGACGGCGCCAACCGGATCGGTGGTGGAGAGCAGAGAGCCGAGGTCGTCGTAGGTGTGGATCCAGATGGCGCCGCCGGGTTCGGAGATCCGGAGGGGGAGGCCGAAGACGTTGTACTCGGCTGTGGCGACCGCGCCGTCCGGCCTGATCAGACTGACCAGGTTGCCATCGGAGTCGTAGCTGTAGCGGATGGTGCGGTCGAGTGGATCCGTGAGAGCGACGAGACGGCGATTCGCGGTGTCCCATTCGCGGCGGGTGGTGTGGCCGAGGGGGTCGGTCTCCGAAATGAGGCGGTAAGCCGCGTTGTGGGTGTAGGTGCTGCTGTGGCCGAGTGAGTTGGTGAAGGTGGTGGTGCGGGTGGTGTCGTCGTAGGCGAAGGTGCTGTTCAGGAACCCGTCGGTGCCGCTTGTGGCCACGCAGCGTCCGCGCTGGTCATACGTGTACGCGTAGGTGGTGTCGTTCCGGTCGGTCCAGGAGGTGATGCGGCCGGACGTGTCGTACATGTACCGGTGCGGCAGGCCTGAGGAGTTGGTGACCTCGGTCATGTTGCCGACGGCGTCGTAGCCGTAGGTCCTTATGGCGGTGCCGGGGGCGTCGGCGGCCGAGGGGTCTTGGAGGCGCAGTTCGGTGATGCGGCCGTTGTCGCTGGTGAGGGTGAGGTGGTAGCCGCCGCTGTGTCGGACCTCCGAGGGGACGCCGGTCTTGTCGTGCGTGATGGTCCAGCTGTTGCCGTTGCGGTCGGTGACTTCGGTGAGCGGCAGGATCATCGGGCCGCCGGACGTGGCCGGGGTTCCTGGGACGGTGGTGAAGTGGTGGGTTTGGCCGGTGTCGGTGTTGGTGATCCGGAGTGGTGTGCCGGGGTTGCCGTCCCATTCCAGGGGCCGGCGGGGGCCGTGGGTGCCGTGCGGCGGCGTCCCGGGGTCAGGACACC